>JAYSZD010001064.1:0-6382 GCA_043738185.1 Hymenobacter sp.
TCGCCACTCTAGTATTGGCTATAAGAAGCCCTATTACTTTCACCAACAACAACTTGCCAACATCACCCAATTCTCTCCTGTCTAACTAGACCACCTCAAAAACGTTGTTGAACATCAACATGGCTGGTTGCCCTTCGAACTCTGGAGAAGGACGCAACTGTATGATGCCGTCCGGTATAGCGGCAATATCTTGCTTAAAGCTGACTCCCATCCAGGTGTCAAACAGCATACCGGGCTCGGTGAAATCGACCTTGATTCTATCCAAGTCCAGCGCGACCAACACTTTAATTTCTGGGTCCCGTAGCCGCCAGAACAAGTCCATAAATCCTGAGCCCCAATCGCCATCCTTATGGTATTCCCTACGGAAAAACGGGTGGGCAAATAAAATACCCGTGCTGGTTTGCACATGCCCAGGAGCAAAACCAACTCGGTGTGGTGCCGGTAGAGCTATCTGTGCTTCTTGCAAGACGCGCAGGTTGTAGAGCCCATCCTTATCAACCAACAATTCCGGATGGAGGAGTCGGACGATACCAGGGAAGTTTGCCGTCACGCCGCTTATGAATCCATAGCAGAAATTATCGTTCGTGAGTTGATAACCAAGTGCAGCGCAGTGGTCAGTGAAACGGGCAATTACCTCAGCGTTCTTCTCTATTTCCTCACGTTCCATTTCCTTCATTGCATCCTGATTCTTTCTATAACGCTGCTCTCGCCTACGCGAGCCAAATGAGTTGGGTAGTTGCTCTAAATTAGCCACGGCCTTTACGGTCAGAGAATATTACAAAACAACGTGAACAATTAAGCCAATTTGAAGCAGAAAGAATCCTCGCCAATTGCATCATCACCCGGCACCACTTTGGTACACGCTATCGGGGTACACTGACGTAATGAGTATGGCTGTCGACCGTCCGCTCGGCGACTGCCCCAGGCGGTTTAAGTAGAGCATAGGATTATGCCGGTTGAAATTGCGTAGCAAAGTAGCGGTTCATGCCAGCAAACAGGTAATCATCCGCCTGCATGGCTTGGACCCGTTGCTGGATATCACCGCGAAGTTGCGGGTCGGGCATCTTGTGGGCCGCGAGTTGGAGCACCTGAAACGTCTTGTACGTTTTATAACGGAGGCTTTTTAATTCCACCCGGTTCAGGCCGTAATAGTCTTCGGCGGCCCGCACGTGCACTTGGTAGTGGGCGGCAGTTGGCACTAAGGTCACTTCCTCGGTCACCTCATCTGCCTCGTAAGCAAAATACTGCGCGGGGTCATCGAAGTAAGGGTTGAGCAGTAGTGCCTGCTCTAGCCGCTGTGCCTGCTCATATTGCGCTAGGCTGTAGCCACCGGTGCCAGTCAGCGGGTCGGGCGATAGCGAGCCGGCGAGTTGCTGGAGCTCCGCATCCGTTAACGCGGCCGTTACCACCGGTGCGGGCAGGCGGGCTGAGCCGGTCACCGGGAAGTTATCGCTCTTGTAGACCTGGTTACAAATCTGGCAGGCGTAGAGGTAGTTGTCGTAGGTATACGCCAGCCACCAGTAGATTCCCTTCGGGCGGTAGTGTTCCACGTCGCCGTGCGCCACCACATCGGTATTGGCCTCGCAGTAGGCGCACTTGCCGTGGCTTTCCTTTTTCAACTGGGATTTGGCGCTTTTCCAATAAGTTGGCAGGAAGGTGTGCTGCTTCAGGGTGCCTTGCAGCACGTCCCGTTGCGCTCGCAGCAGCAGCAGGTCCTGCGCCAGCTTTTTAGCGCCTCTGTACTTGACCAGGATGACTTGGCCACTTCGCTCGCGTCGCAACGGAATCATAACCTACTGCGCGTTTAGGCTGGCTTCGATGCGTTGTAACAATTCCATCTCGGGGTCGCCTACTAGGGGCGTGTTGCGTTGCGGCCTGATTTCGACCAGATGGCTGCTCACTGCCGTCAGCTTCCGCTTCTCGGCGGCAGTGAGGCTATTCCCCCGTGCTTTAAGCTGCGTGTACTGCTGCTTGGCCGTTTCCACTTCGCGGCTTTCGTCGGTGGCGATGCCAAACATGGGGGACATTAATAGCTGGTTTACCAGCAATTGCTGTGGCGAGCCGATGAAGGGAACCAATTCCACAATGTGACGCGCATTGCGGCGCAGAGCAAACAGCTCATTCTCACCGGCCTGTTGCGCAGTTAAGGCGGAGTGGGTCGTGGCTACTACTTGGAAGTTGGGCAGCTTGTCGCTGACAAAATCGTAGAGCAAGCGTTGCCACTTCGGGTGCAGGTGCAAGTCTATTTCGTCGAGCAACAACAAACCACGAGCGCGCAGTGGCTCGCGACGGTCACGGAACGTTTCCGTGATGCGAAACAGCAAATCGCCAATCCAAGCGGCCATATTCTGGTAACCGTCACTGAGTTGTTCTAGGGGCACCAGTCCATCGCTCGTTTCAAACAGCACCTGCTTCTGGCGCTTATCAATGGAGTGGAAGGAAATGCCTGGCAGAAAGCTATTGAGCGCTTCCCGTATCACGGTCAGACCGGCTTCGCCGTCTTGGTAGTCCAGGTCCATTATCCAACTCGCCAAGGGGTGTAACGTGGCGCCCCCGTCGAAGAGGTTGCGGATATTTCCCACTCGACTGCCATAACGGCCCGCATCTGCATAAGCCGTTGCACCCGCGTTATCACTTACGAGCCGGCGACTAGCGCCGTAGGCCACGGTGAAGTAATTGCGCTCGGCATTGTCAATCGCATCGTCAATGAGCTGCAACGCCTGCTGGTTGTTGGCAATCAAGCGTGAGAGGGAGTCGCCGCGCTTAATTTCCAGCGCCAGTTCGCGCTCCTCACCCTTTTTGGTCGTCAGCCAGGCCCGGATGGAACAGGACTTTTTACCCAAAGCAATCCAGCTATCCGTGTTGCCAATGATTTCGCCCAGCGCATTGCTCCCGCACGTAATCAAGGCAATGGCCTTAAGTAAGTTGCTTTTGCCCGTGCCATTTTCGCCCAGCAGCAACGTCCACTGCCGATTAGTGGTGGGCGTGACTTCAAAATCTAATTCCAGCTTGGGAAGGCATTTGAAGTTTTGCAGGACGAGCTTGCGAAGGAACATGGCTAATGGGGAAGCAGGAGTAGAAGAACCTAGAGTATTATACACCAAAATAACCGATTGACTACTCGTTTGTCAACCGGTCAGCTTTATCTAGGTGCTGGCGATAACGCGTAAGGCAACTCCGGCCAGGTCGTGCACAAAATTCTGGGTAACCCCGAGCAGCTTTAGAATCTCGTCGCCCACCTTCGCCTGGCTGATGGAGGGCTGGACGATGATAAACGAGAACTCGACCGGAAGCTGCCGCTTGGCCAGGCGCTTTAGGTTTTCTAACTCTGGCAGTGTCCCCTTTTCCAACCGGCTACGCGAAACACCCTTTTCTGTCTTGGGGTCGCGCCGGAGCAAATGCTGGAATAGCGTTTCCGGGCGGCGGTGCTTCCAGTGCACCGACCGTTGCGTCTGCCCACAGACCTCGTACAGGTTTTTCACCGCGTTGCCAACCTTGCCTTTCTGAGCGTATTTAAGGTGAAATAGCTCCACGGCAATCTTATCTGAGTGTAGCTTAATGGTTACGATGTCGGCGGCCTCGCCCGAGCTGTCGTCATCGTAGATGATGTCGTAATCGCCCCGCTGCAACTCCTGAATGACGCGATACTGCACGGAAGTAGTGATGGGTAAGACGCCTTGCGACTCCGCACTCAAATCTACCCCCGTCCAGTCCCACGCCTCAATGGCCTTGGCGGGAAACAGCCCGATGGATTGCTTTAACGCGAGGTGGTCGTTGCCCCGCACGGACGAGCCATCGGCAAACCAGACGGTCGGGGGAAGTTGTTGCAAGAACTGAGCTGCGGCCACTTCCCGCCGGCCATAAACGGCCTGCACTTCTTGTCCTGCAACCTGCGTGATGGCGTAATGCGGATACATAGCCCCCGGCTCCCCGGCCTCTTGTAGCGTGATACGAAACGTGGCTTGCTGATTATCACTGGCCAACGTAAAATCGACCGTGGTGGCGCTGGCGGTGCCGGTCAGTTCCAAGGTGGCGCACGACAAATCCACTTGCTCACCGCCCAACTTAAACTTGTAGTACACTTCGCTTTCGGCGTAGAGGTCTTCGTGCCAGTCAATCCACACGGGGTCACTCGCCGGAAATTCGCGCACATAAACCGAAACCACCGTGTCCTTCAAGAACTGGTTGGGGTCAATGTTCGGGTCAAGCAACTGCTGACCGATTTTGGAGCACCACTTCGTGAATACGCTCAAATCGTTTTCGCGCATGAGCCAGATGCGCCCCTTGTAAGAAGCCCCTTGATTGCGCTGCTTCCCATTTTCGTAGCCCGTTCCCATCACGAAGGCTTTCTCCCCCTTCTGTTGCTCCAACTGGCTGACGGCATCCTCCAGGTCGCGCCCCACCAGCATTCGAAACCGGATGTCCTTGCCCAAGTGGTTGCGCAGCCCCACGTTCTGCAAGTTGATGCGGTGCATGCCGTGGAAGGTCTTGAATACATCCACGCCCCTTATGAGCTGGGCCCCTTTCCCAATGATGGCCTGGGCCAACGGCTCGTACAACGACGCGTTATCCGAGCTGTTGATAAAGAGCAGGTTGAGCCGGGTATCCCAAAACACCACGATAATGCGCCAAGTGAGTTGGTAGACCTCTTTCGAGTCCAGCCAGTCCACGCCCTGCTGGTGAGCCGTCAAAATGAGCAGCAGCTTCTCGTCGCGATTCAGGTCGTTGAATTTGTAGAATGCCCTGTCGTAGTCGGGCAGTCCAGCCGTAAAGTTGGCGGGGTGCCACGTATCGGTGGGATTGCGGTACACGACGGTACTCAACTTTACCTTGATGTTCTGCAGTGGTAAGTTGGCTTCATCAAGTTTCGAGAAGCCCGCCAGCAGCCGGTTAAAATCCACGGCCTCGTTGATGCGCGCCTGGCCCATGTTGGCCAGCAACTGGTTCCAATTGGAATCGCTGGCGTATAAGTCGTCCAGTTCATCCCCCACATTGGGGTCAGCGATGTTGGCAATGAAGCAGGCATTGCCCAACTGCTCGTCAAATTTGGTGCGTGTAAAGCGTCCGGCCAACTGCAAGGTAATGGGCAGGCTCTTGCGAATGTCGTGAAAGGCGGCAATCTTCAGCTCCGGCAGGTCGAAGCCTTCGCCCAGCATATCCACGCACACAATGATGCGGGTTTGGCGACCCACAATCTGACTCAGAATTTCCTTGGCCCCGGCCATACCCGAGTAGAGCAGTACTGGGTGCAAGTCAGCGTTCGGGGCGTAGAGCTTATACACCTGGCGGGCGCGCTCTTTGGTGGCGCAGCGGGCCATCAACATGTGGTTGTGCCCTGCCAGCAGGTCTTCCCGCAGCCGCGCAATGGCCACATTGGCAATGGCCTGGTCGGCTAGCTCCGGCTTGAAGATACTCACCGGCTTGAACTCGATGGTCTTGTAGTAGCCCTGCCGCTGGGCTTCGCTCAAAGGAAAATTGAACAGGATGTTGCCATCGAGTCGCTGGCCATCGTTGCGGAACGGTGTGGCAGTGAACTGCACTACTTTGCGGCCGTCGAAATGGTCCTTGACGTGCTGCCAAGAGGCCGCTTTGACGTGGTGGGCCTCGTCGATAAACACGTGTGAGCACTCCGTGGCCAGGTGCTTCAACTCGGCTGCACTAAGCGTTTGCAAGATGGCCATGGTGGCGACCATTACGTTGCTTTGCGTCACGAACCGCCCGAAGTCAGCGGGGTCGGTGAACGATTGGCGCATTACGCCCACGGTAGGATAGCTGGCGGTGACCCCTATGATGCCAAACTGCTTGAGGAGACCGAGCGTGATGAACTTCTCAGCAATCTGGGTGCGCAGGGCATCGGAAGGCACGATGACCAGCAGCTTCCGACACTGATTGGCTACCAGGACGGCCAGCATTGTTTCCGTTTTGCCCGTACCGGTGGGCAGCACCACAATCCCCGCATCCAAGGGTAGTTGCAGGTGCCCCAACACCGAATAAATGGCCCCAAGCTGCGGCTGGCGCAGGCCGTTTATGCCCGCATCCCGGTCTTCTTCGGCAAAAGAAAAATTACCTCGCCATGTGCGCGTGATGGCCGGCGGGTCAGCGGCTGCGGTTCGGTCTCCTTTCAGCCACTGCTTCAGCTTAACTTTTCCGTCGTTCCAAGCAGCCAGGGTCGGCTTCTGCCGGGTATGAATGACGTGCGTTTCCTCGGCTGGCACATCGTCCGCATTGGCAGTAAGATAGAAACGTAGGTCCCTAGCTTGGATGCGCAACCCCTTTCCAAACTGCGTCGCAGTCACGGAAGTTAGCTTGCTACCCCGCCGCAGCAATTGGGTAATCGTATTCTTGCGAGCGGAAACAAACGAAGTTTCTTCCCGCCAATCGG
>JAYSZD010001065.1:0-2556 GCA_043738185.1 Hymenobacter sp.
CCCGCTGTGGGGAGCCTGAACCAGATTGATTTTGAAACGGTGGCCGTGCACGAACTGGGCCACGCGCACCAGCTGGGCCACCTCATTTTGCCCGGCGCGGTGATGCACTTTGCCGTTGGGCGCGGCCAGAATAACCGGGCCCTCAACCCCCTGAGCGACGTGGCGGGCGGCCGGCAAGTGCTGCGCGCGCGCAGTTTCAAGAACCTGGGGTGTGGCGGGCCCGCCATGCTGCCCGCGCCGCTCACCAGCTTCAACGCTGAGTCGACCCGCGACATGGGCGTGCGCGTGACCTGGACCACCCGCGACGAATGCTTTCTTACCAATTTCGTGGTGGAGCGCAGCTCGGGCAGCGACACCACGGCCTGGACGCCGGTGGGCACCGTGGCCACCCAGCCGAACGCGGGCCAGTACCAGTTCGTGGATACGCAGGCACCCGCCGGGCTCTATTATTACCGCCTGCTGCTGGCCCGGCCCGATGGCTCGCGGGACGCCGTGGCTCCCCAGGTGCTAACCAGCGAAGGCGCCAGCGCGACCGTCTCCATTTTCCCCAATCCCGTAACCGGGGAAAGACTAAACCTACAGTACCCCGCGGCTCTGGCCGGCCCCGTTCTATTTCGGTTTTATGACGCGCTGGGCCGCCGTGTACTCACCAAAAGCGTGGCCACCAACGCCGGCCTCAACGTATTGCCCCTCAATGTGGCTAGCCTGATACCGGGCTTCTACATCCTGAATTGGCAGGACGCACAGGGCAATTCCGGCAGCCGCAAATTCGTGCGGCAGTAAGCTCGGAGTACTTTCAAATAGCTCGTTTGCAGGTCTGTTTCCAATTAAGCAGCCGCGCAAAAGTAACCGTTGTTTCTAGGCTGTCATGCCGAGCGCCGCCGAGGCATAACCAAACTGAATGCGCTTACTTGGGTACGTACTAAGAATGACAATCCCGTTGAAACAAATACCAGCTGTTGCTGGGCAGTAAAGCCAGCGGCCAGTAGCTAATGGCTCAAAAGTCACGGGCCGAGACGGGCACAGCTACCGCTGCTGCCGCCGGAGCCACAATGTAGCCGGCTAGCTGGGCATCGTCGAGGTTGCCGTTCAGCCATTCGTCTTCAATGTTGGCGCCCAGCTTTTTGTAGAACGCGATGGCCGGCTCGTTCCAATCGAGCACCTGCCATTTCATGCGCTTGGCACCCGTGGCGCGGGCCTCGGCCACCACGGCATCGAAGAGGAGCCGGCCGAAGCCGCCGCGGCGGGCGGCCTCGGTCACCACCAAGTCTTCGAGGTACAACATGCGGCCTTTCCAGGTAGAATACGCTGTGTAAAACAGCGCGAGGCCTACGATTTCAGCAGCTTGGCTTTCCAGAACAAAAAAGCTGAAAATTGGCTTGGCCCCGAAGCCGTCGCGCTGCATATCGGCCAGGGTGTTGGTCACCGCATCCGGCGCGCGCTCATACTCCGCCAGCTCTTGGATAAGGGCCAGCACCTGGGGTAAATCGGCTTCCACTCCGCGGCGCAGTACGATGTTGTTTTCCATAATAAAATGCGCCGGTCAGGCAGCGTCAAAAAAAACCGGGCCGCCGCCGCCTCAGCAGCAACGACCCAAATTATACGTCGGTAAGCAGGAGCAAAAACGCGGGAATTACATCTGGGGCTGCATCTTTTTGATGTCTTCGGTGGCATTCACCGCGTTCAGCTCCCGGTAGGCTTCGGGCTGCTTGGCACCAGCGGTGGTGTCGGGGGCGGCGGGCAGGGGTGGCAGCTTGGAGGTAACAATATCCTCGTCGGTGTCAACGGGCGAAGGACCGCACGAAGGCAGCGTGAAGGCAAGGAGGGCGGCGGCCAGCAGGCCGGGAAAAAGCGTTTTTTTCATTGTGTGGGAAAACGAATTGGGGCGCAAGTTACGCACGGAGACCGGGTTGCGATACGCAGAATGGCACGCTTTGCTTACGGTGAAGTAGTGCCCCTGTTTTCGGGTGCCAATAAACTGAACGTCCTGGCAGCGGGCTGTTTCAGGCGCGGCGCTGGCAGGCGTCAAGAGTTTGGCTTTGGGCTTCAGGGAAGCCAGTCGCGCTTTTATCCGCATTTTGCCGGGCTGCTTTGCCTCTACCTTACCTTTGCCCACACTTGCTTTTTCTGACTTTCCCCACGTGGTTCCTCTCTCCGTCGTCATCATCACCTTCAATGAAGCGGCCAACATTGCCCGCTGCCTCCAGGCACTGGGCAACGTGGCCGATGACGTGGTAGTGGTCGACTCTTTCTCTACCGACAACACCGTGGAAATCTGCCGGCAGCATGGCGTGCGCGTGGTGCAACACGCTTTCGCTGGCTACGTGGAGCAGAAAAACTACGCCACCACCCAGGCCCGGTTCGACCATGTCCTCCAGCTCGATGCCGACGAAGTGCTGACCGATGAGCTGCGGCAGGCCATCCGCGCGGCCCGGCAGAACTGGCAGCACGCCGCCTACAGCCTTGCCCGACTCACCAACTACTGCGGCCACTGGGTGCGCCACGGCGGCTGGTACCCCGACCGCAAGCTGCGCCTCTACGACCGTCGGCTGGGCC
>JAYSZD010001066.1:0-2550 GCA_043738185.1 Hymenobacter sp.
TATTGGCCCGGAAAACGTGGCGCTGGAACTCTTCATGCTCACCGGAATAAACCTGGCCGGCCGGCCCCTGGTAAGATTGCCGGGCGGGTACATTCCGCCTACGACAAAAAAGATAAAGCTAGGCAACAACAGCGCCAATAGAGCGGATAAATTGAGCACCACGCTGGGCCTGCAAACGGCGCGGGACCTGAACGAATTGGACCTGCAAAACTGCTACCCCACCACGGCCCAGCAAGGCGTAACGGCGCTGCAATTCCGGGACCTGTTTTTTCAGAATGTCGTGGACCTGTGGAACAGCCCGGCCCGCACAACGGCTGGGACCAAAGTGGCCAACTTCGCCGGGTGCAGCAGCGTGAACGCGGCGGGTACAACTTACCCGGCCGGCGTGCAGACCTACATCAACGACCTGATAGCCGGTGGTTGGAACATCACTTACACCGCCTAAGGATATGGTACGCTGCCTGATTGACCACGCCGCCAAGCGGGTGATTTTCTGCTATAAAGAGCTGCCGAGCGCCACCACCGGCTACCAGCCGGGGCTGGAATTGCTCATCCGCTCCGAAACCGGGCTAGCTGCCTGGGTAGCGGAGCGCGAGGCCGCCGGCTACGACGTGGCCCCAGTCTCGAATTTCATCGCATCCAAAGAAGCTGCCGCACTTGTGGCGCAATAAATCCACCTTCATTCCTGATTGATTATGGCCCGTTCCATCACCGAAATCTATACCTCCATTCTCGCCGCCAAAGAAGCCGAGCCGGGGCTAGCGGCGCTGAATTCCCCCTCTGCCACCGCACTATACAAGCTGCTGTTCTACGTGGTGGCGGTAGCCCACTGGGCGCTCGAAAACCTGTGGGACAAATTCCTGAGCGAAGTAAACGGCATCGTGGCCCGCGCCGCGCCAGGCACGCCGGGCTGGTGGGCGGACCAGCTGCTGGCTTACCAGGAAGGCGACACGCTCAAAGTCATCGATAACGTAGTGCGCTACACCACCGACAGCCCCGAAAAGCGCATCATCACCCGCGCCACAGCTACGGTCACCACGGACGGAAAATTAGTGCTGAAGGTGGCCCGTGCGGGTGCGGAGCCCGGCACCTTGCAGGCGCTCAGCGACGAGCAGAAGAATGGGGCCAATGCCTATCTGCGTCGCCGTGGGTTCGCGGGCATCAAATATGAATTGGTGAGCCGGGAAGCCGATAGGTTGAAGCTACGGGCCATTGTCTACTACGATGGCCAGTTGGCCGTGGAGGGGGCTGGCGGCCTGCGCGCCCCCGTGGTGCAGGCCCTGCGCACGGCCCTCGCGACGTTGCCCTTTGACGGTGCTATGCTGCAAAGTCGATTGGAGGATGCTATTCAGTCCGTGGCCGGCGTGCAGGACGTGCGCATCTTGGAAGTGATACCCCGAAGCGGCCTGGTGGCCTACGACCCCACCCGCGCCGGCCGCTGGGATACCGCCGCCGGGTACATCGTAGAAGACGATGCCCAGGAAGCTGATTTTGCCAGCACCTTAGTTTTCGAGCCTTATGTATAATCTGGACTTTACGGCCCTGGTCCGCCAGCTGCTGCCCCCGCTGCTCCGACGCGAACGGCTGCTGGCCGTGACCAATGCCGTGACCGCGCCCGTGCGCGACCTCTACGCCCAGCTGCTGGCCTACCAGCCCAACGTGCGCCGTGAGCTGTCCTACAATGCCCAGGTGATTTTATTCGAAAAGGGCCTGAACGATTATTTCGACCCACAGCTGAAGCGGATTCGCATCAATTCCGACAATGTGGACCGGACGCCGTTCTACTTGAATTTTATTCGAGAGCAGCAGGCGGTGAAATACACCTATTCGCAAGCCTATGGCGAAGCGGCGCTCAAAGCCCCGCGCTATTTGCGCACGGCCAGCATATACAACTTTCCCGTCGGCTTCGTGGTGCGTGTGCCGGCTTCGCTCTTGCCTGTCGAGGCCGAAGCCCAGCGCAGCCTAAAAGCCGCCATCGAAGCATTCATTCTGCGGCTGAAACTGGCCGGCACCCGTCACCAAACCATTTACATCTAATTCTATGCTGCTCCTCAACGAACTGGCCGAAGATGGCCGCCCCTTCTATAACGACGATTTGGCCCTGCTTCAAACCGAAGTACTGAGCGCGGCCACGGCCACGTTCCCCGCACTTGGGAGCTTCGTCATTCGCGGCTGCCAAGCCACACCTGGTGTAGCGCCTGGCACCTACAACATCAGCCCCGGTTTGGTGTGGCTGGACACCTTACGCGCCTTTTATGGTGCCGAGGGCGTCACCCTTCCTGGTTTCATCGGCATTGGTGCGGCGGTAGGAAGCGCCCCCCGACCCTTCGAAACGGGGGAGATTAAAAATGCTTACCTCGAATACCGTGCGGCCTGGGACACCGTAGCCACGCCCAACGGCATTGCTGTTTCCTTAGCCAATCCGGGCATCACCTACTGGCAGGCAGCGGCAGCCCAAACGCGCAGGGTCGGCTTGGTGGAGCAGCTGGCCACTTACGACCCCGACGAGTACGACGAGACGGGCCGGGGGCGCGGCGCGGCGCGGGGTTG
>JAYSZD010001067.1:0-1020 GCA_043738185.1 Hymenobacter sp.
GCGCGCGGCGTTTCGAACGATGCCAGCACGGCCCGGCGGTAATCCTTGTAGCCCTTGTCGAGCAGGTGGACCTTGAACCCGGCCAGTTCCAGCAGCCACAGCACCGCGCCGCTGCGCATGCCTCCGCGCCAGCAGTGCAGCCGCACTTCCTTGCCTTTGGCTAATTTCTGCGCCTTTTTCACCATCTCCGACATCCTCGGCCCGAAAAATTCCAGCCCCAGATGCACGGCGCGCTCCTGGCTTACCTGCTTGTAGGTAGTGCCGATGCGGGCCCGTTCCTCGTCGGTGAATAGCGGCAGGTTGAGGGCGCCCGGCACGTGGCCCTGCGCAAACTCAATCGGGGCGCGCACGTCGAGAATGGGGTAGGGAAGGGCCTCAAACTCGGCTAATGAATGACGGGGCATTTTGGTATATTTATTAGTTGACAACTGCCTATGGCGTTTCACCGACAGCTACATTATTGCTTCTAAATATTGTTAAACAGGTAGTTAACTATTACAATGACTTTAGCTGCCTTTTGTAGAGCTGTACGGTGTTTTCCAGGCCCAGGTAGAGGGCGTCGCACACCAGCGCGTGGCCAATGCTGACCTCGGCTAATTCGGGCAGCTGCTGTTTCAGCCAGGCAAGGTTGTTGAGGTCCAGGTCGTGGCCGGCATTTACGCCCAGGCCCAATTGCCCGGCGCAGGCAGCGGCGGCGCGATAGGGCGCCACGGCCCGCTCGCGGTCGGCCAGATAGTGCACGGCGTAAGCTTCGGTGTAGAGCTCGATGCGGTCGGTACCGGTTGTGACGGCGGCTTCAACCAAGGCCAAATCAGTGTCGAGGAAGATGCTGACGCGGCAACCCAGGCTTTTGAGCTCGGCTACTACGTCGCGCAGGAATGCCTGGTGCCGGATGACGTCCCAGCCGGCATTGGAGGTAATGGCGTCGGGGGCGTCGGGCACCAGGGTTACTTGCTCGGGGCGCACCTCACGGCACAGGTCCAGAAAATCGGGCGTGGGGTTGCCTTCCACATTCAGCTC
>JAYSZD010001068.1:0-1019 GCA_043738185.1 Hymenobacter sp.
GTGCAGGCCGTGCGCAACGTGGAGCTGCGGGCCCGGGTGAAGGGTTTTCTGGAGAAAATCTATGTCGACGAGGGGCAGCGGGTGAAGAAAGGCCAGCCCCTGTTCCGCATCACCGACACCGAGTACCGCACCCGGCTCGACCGGCTGCGCGCCGGGCGCAGCGACGCCAACGCGCAGGCTCAGGTGGCTACGTTGGAACTGGAGCGCGTGCGCATGCTCACCAGGGAAAATATCATCTCGAAAACCGAGCTGGACGTGGCGCTGGCCAAGCTGCGGTCCGCGCAGGCCCGGGTGAAGGAGGCCGGGTCGGGCGAGAGCAACGCCGCCCTGATGCTGTCCTACACGCTGGTGCGGGCCCCCTTTGATGGAGTGGTGAACCGCGAGCCCCTGAAGGTGGGCAGCCTGGTGGACGACGGCACCCTGCTCACCACGGTGACGGACGCGCGCGACATATTTGCCTACTTCAACGTGTCGGAGGCGGAGTACCTGGAGTATATCAAAACCCGCGACCAGGATTCGGCCCGGGCCACCAACCAGGTGCGGCTGGTGCTGGCCGACGGCTCGCTCTACGCGCCGCCCGGCAAGATTGAAACCGTGGAAAGCCAGTTCAAGGCCGGCACCGGGGCCATTGCGTTCCGGGCCCGCTTCGCTAACCACAAGAGCCTGCTCAAGCACGGGGCGACCGGCAAGGTGCGCCTGGCCAACACCGTGGCCGACGCGCTGCTGGTCCCCCAGAAAGCGGTATTCGAGCAGCAGGACAAAAACTACGTCTACGTGGTGGATGCCCAGGGCACGGTGCGCCAGCGCAACTTCGTGCCCCAGAGCCGCCTCGATGCCTTTTACGTGGTGAAAAGCGGGCTGAAAGCAGGGGACACCATCGTGTGCGAAGGCATTCAGGACCTACGCGACGGGGAGCGCATCACCACCCGACCGGTGACGCTCAACAGCCTGGCCATGGGCCAGTAATTTTTTCTGTTGAACGCGAAAACGTCATGCTGAGCGCAGCCGAAGCATCTCTA
>JAYSZD010001069.1:0-2547 GCA_043738185.1 Hymenobacter sp.
TACGTCCACGGCATCGGCACCGCCCACGCCGATGGCAATCATGCCCAGGCCGCCCGCGTTGGGGGTGTGCGAGTCGGTGCCAATCATCATGCCGCCGGGGAAGGCGTAGTTTTCGAGCACTACCTGGTGAATGATGCCGGCGCCGGGCTTCCAGAAACCGATGCCGTACTTATTGGAAACCGAGGCCAGGAAATCGTACACTTCCTTGTTTTCGGTGTTGGCTTCGGCCAGGTCGGGCGTGGCGCCATCTTTGGCCTGAATGAGGTGGTCGCAATGCACGGTGCTGGGCACGGCGGCCGTGGCTTTGCCGGCCTGCATGAACTGGAGCAGGGCCATTTGGGCCGTAGCATCCTGCATGGCTACGCGGTCGGGGGCGAAATCGACGTAGGAGACGCCACGCTCGTAGGCCTGTTTTACATCACCGCCGTAGAGGTGGGCGTAGAGAATTTTCTCGGTGAGGGTGAGCGGGCGCGCCACGGCGGTGCGCGCGGCTTCGATGCGGGAACCCATGCCGTGGTACACGGCGCGTATCATTTCGAGGTCAAATGCCATAGAGGAGGGTGGTTTAAGCGGTTGCTGCAAATGTAGTATACGGGGCGGGTTGTTTTGGGTCGTTTCCGGGGATTGGCGTCCGGATACGTTTGGGAGGCTGGCTTGGCCGTCGTTCGGAAAGTTACCGCAGAGGTGCGCAGTGGGTTCGCGGCGGCCCGCAGAGGGCAGGCGGCAACCTGTCGGCGCGACGCGGGCGGGAGTACCTGGTAGCGGTGGGCGCTGGTATCGCGGCATTCAGCGCATCAGGAGCTCCTCACTGGTAGTTTATTTTTATGAAAGTGAAAAATAAACTACCGTGTCAGCGGTCAGGCGCCCGCCCGCAAGGTTGTGGGCCCTTAACTTGCCGCCATGAACACAACCCGTCTTTCTGCCCTGCTCCTGGGCGCCGCCCTGGGCACGACTGCCTGCCAGTCGAACACTACCCCAACCGAAACGGCCGCCGCCGCCGCTCCGGCCCCGGTGCTCACGCCCGGCCCCTGGCGCGGCGTATTGGCCGCGCAAGGCCAGGAAATCCCCTTCTTGTTTGAAGTAAAAACCGAAGCCGGCAAGCCGGTCGTCTACCTTATCAACAAAGGCCTGGACGGCGAGGAGCGGCTGCGCTGCGAGGAAATCTCCTCAGCGGGCGACTCGACCACCATCCGGCTGCATACGTTTGACGCGGCGCTGGTGGTGCGCGCCGATGGCAAAGACAAGCTGAAAGGCACTTGGGTGAAGTATGATGCCAAGGACCCGTACCGCGTGCCGCTGACGGCGGCGGCGGGAAAACAAGATTTGTTCAAAAGGAGTCCGGCATCAGGAAACCGTCCCTTTTTCAAAGGAAACTGGAGAGTCACTTTTAGGGACGAAAGTGGCCAGTCGTACCCTGCGGTAGGCATCTTCTCCCAAAAAGGAACCGACATCACAGGCACATTTCTTACTTCAACTGGAGACTACCGGTATTTATCTGGACAATTGACTACTGCTGGTGTGGGATTGCAATACACTGATAGCATGTGCTTATCAACTTTTGACGGAAGCCACGCCTTCTTATTCAAGGCACGCAACGGCCCGCCCGAACCAATTGATATCACGAAGGATTACGCCCCCAATACCCTGTTCGGCGACTTTTACTCCGGCAAGTCCGGCCACGAAACTTGGACTGCCGTGCCTGACCCCAACGCTAAACTCCCCGATGCCAATACCCTGACCTCCCTCAAAAAAGGCGAGACCCGGCTGAATTTCAAGTTCCCCAGCATTTTTGAAGGCGGCGTGGTGGAACCCACCGCGCCCAAGTATCAGGGCAAAGTGGTGGTCATTCAAATCCTCGGTTCGTGGTGCCCCAACTGCATGGACGAGACCAACTTCCTGGCGCCGTGGTACGAGAAAAACAAGGCGCGCGGCGTGGAAGTCATCGGCCTGGGCTACGAGCGTAGCCCGGACTACAAAGTGGCCGCGGCGCGGCTGCGCAACATGCGCGAGCGGTTCAACATCGGCTACGAGCTGGCCGTGGCGGGCGTATCCAACAAGGACTCGGTGGCCAAGTCGCTGCCGCAGCTGGCGCAGTTCCTGGCCTTCCCCACCACCATCTTCCTGGATAAAAAGGGAGTCGTGCGGAAAATCCACACCGGCTTCTCGGGGCCCGGCACGGGCAAGTACTACGAGGAGGAAATTGCCAGCTTCAACCGCGAAGTGGACAAGCTGCTGAAGGAATAGCGCCGCACCCGAACCAGTAAAACACCTTTTAAGCCTCGAAAGCCCGGATTTGCTACCAAATCCGGGCTTTTTCGTATCCCAATATAGTTGGAGCGCGACGTGAAAACCACGGCGGCTTCCGCTAATTCTTTTTCCCTTTCTCCGCCATGAAAAACATCCTCGTTCCCACCGACTTTTCGGCCGAATCGCACCACGCCTTTGAAGTAGCCATGCAGTTGGCCCAGCACACGGGCGGCAGCGTGACGCTGCTGCACGTAATTGAGGCGCCAGAATCAGGCACGGCCAATTTCAGCACTTTTGGCG
>JAYSZD010001070.1:0-1018 GCA_043738185.1 Hymenobacter sp.
CCAGTTGTTGGCTGCCTACGACGACCTGCTGGCCCGCGCCGATGTGGTGATTTTCGAGGATTACGACAAGGGCGTGCTGAACGAAGCCGTTATTGCCGAGTGCATTGCGCGGGCCCGGCAGCGCGGCATTCCCACCGTGGTCGACCCCAAGAAGAAGAACTTCCTGGCTTACCGTCATTGCACGCTTTTCAAGCCCAACCTGAAAGAGCTGCGTGAAGGCCTGAAATTAGAATTCGGCGACCCCAACGCCGACCGGCCCGGCTTTGAAGCGGCCGTGATGCGGCTGCACGAGGTGCTGGAACCCGAAACCGTCCTCGTTACGCTTTCGGAACACGGCGTGTTTGCCCAGCAAGATGGTGTGAAAACGTACCTGCCGGCCCACCTGCGCACCATCTCGGATGTGTCCGGTGCGGGCGATACCGTCATCAGCATTGCCGCGCTGTGTGTGGCGCTGGGCCAGCCGGCCGCCTTCACCGCCGCGCTGGCCAACCTGGGCGGCGGGCTGGTCTGCGAGCAAATCGGCGTGGTGCCCGTGGAGAAGCAGCGGCTATTGGAAGAAGCGCAAGCCGCAAACTTGTAGGCGGCATCAAATAGTAGCGCAGAAACGACTGTGCTCCACCTGACAGTTTTTTTGATACAAAAGGAGTTGCCATTTTGCCTGCTAATCAGGCTCTCAAGCTTTCTTCAAAAACTCCGTTTTCAGCACCATGGTGCTGCCGCCCGCCCGGCCTTCTATTTCGGCCGGGCTGTTGGTGAGGCGGATGTTTTTCACCACCGTGCCGCGCTTTAGCGTCAGCGACGAGCCTTTTACCTTGAGGTCTTTGATGAGGGTAACCGCGTCGCCTTCGGCGAGCAGGGTACCGTTGCTGTCCTTAACGTCCATGCGTGGGGAAGGGGAATTATGAAGATGCAGGGGATTGCCCGGCGCTGGCCTAGGGGCTCGTGAGCAGTAGGTACACCAGAAAAAACACCGGCGAGAGGCTGCCAATGGAAATCAGGACTACCATAAAGGTTTCCA
>JAYSZD010001071.1:0-2543 GCA_043738185.1 Hymenobacter sp.
GGAATGGCGGTGGCCGCGCTGGGAACCGTGGCTATCGGGCTGGCCTGGTGGCACCGACGGCCGTCGCCAACCTGGCCGGTTCCCATCAACGCAGTGGTAATGGGGGCGGCCACTACCCTTGATACTATTCCGCGGCTGGTTCTGGTGGTTGCCATAGCCGCCGGCACGGAGATTTCGACGGGGGGCCTGCTGGCCTTGATGACCCTGACGACCTGGCCGCAATCGGCCCGCCTGGTCCGGGCCCAGATGCTCCGAATCCGCATTTTACCTTTCATAGAGGCAGCCCGGGCTGCCGGCCTCCCACCCGGTAGAATCTGGCTGCACCACGCCTTGCCCCATGCCCTGCAACCCCTGAAAACGGCCCTACCGCTCAGCCTAGTGGGGCTACTGGGCCTGGAGAGCACCTTGTCCTTTCTGGGTATTGGCCTGCCGCCCGACGTGGCAAGCTGGGGAGGACTCATGGCCACCATCCGCGCCGAACCAACAGCTTGGTGGATATTCATATTCCCATCTACCTGCTTAATAGCAAGCATATTATCTCTTCTAGCACTGGGCAAAAAAAGCCTTGTCTCCATCTAAGTTTTCAATAAAATCCGCTGAAATCCAAGTAGTCGCAGCCGTCAGAATAACTCACCTACCAAGTGTCGTTCAATGTCGCAAACGAGCATTTTTTTCATATAAACTGTCTTCCTATAATCCCAAATTATTTTTCAACAAGTCATTGCATGTTAGCCATTTAATATAAAAATGAGTGGCGTGCATGTTTTGTTTATATGATTAATCACTGTTAAAAATTGTATTTTATTGCTAAAAATACTGTCGATTACATGTCGCGCAGACTGCAATAATGTCCTTTTTTGAGGCAAATCAGCGCCGTAAAATTGTATCACATTTAGGCGGCCTGCTATCAACTCAGGGCGCCGCTCTTGCTCTATGTACCTACTTACTTATCCTGCGTTGAGCCTTCCCTGCCGCGTCACCGCAGCGAGCCGTAACGCCCAGCCTGCCAATATTGGAATCGATTTCATCACCCCCGATGGGTTGGTTATACCCTACGCCTTGGGGGAAGCAGCCTTGCAAAGCCACACTGCTGTACTGGTAGGGGGACTCTTGGCGGGCTTTTGGCCTAAACACTGATTTTGAATTATTTACGCGCTAGACTTGTCTTTCCATTAAGTTCAACTTTCTGTCTAACGCCCATTTACTATCCATCGGCAACTTCTTCTACCGCGTTCTATTCTACCACAAGTACTTCTTCTACCACTGCTTCTACACTCACTCACGGTCTACTCCCGTTGAATTTAAACCCGCCGTCTATCCCGGCGGGTTTTTTATTGGTATTCCTTGGTTTGGGTTCCAATTAGCGCGATGCCTTCGCCGAAAGTGTGCGGCTGATAACCAAGCTCCTGCCGGGCCTTATCGATGTAAAAGCCGGTACGGGCCGGCCGCCGGGCGGGCTGCGAAAACGTACTGGCGGTTACTTTTTCAATCAGGGTTTTGTCGAGGCCAAAGTAGTCGGCCACGCGTAGCGCCATAGCGTAGGGCGTGAGCAATTCGTCGCCGCTGAGGTGGTAGATGCCTTGCGCAGCCTGCCGGGCCAGCAGCCAGCAGCCTTGCGCGAGGTCTTCGGCCAGAGTGGGCGTACGCCACTGGTCGGTCACTACTTTAATGGATTTACCGGCGCGCAGGGAGTCGCGCACCCATACCACGATGTTGGTGCGGCCGTATTCGTGTGCCACGCCATACACCAGCACGGTGCGGGCAATGGCCCAATGGCCGGCACTGGCCTGCACCAAGTGCTCGGCAGCCAGCTTGCTGTGGCCGTAAAAATTTACCGGATTGGGTTCGGCCGTTTCCGTAAGTGGGCCGGCCTCGCCACTGAAAATAAAATCAGTGCTGAGGTGGGTGAGGTGAACCTCATGCTCCGCGCAGGCGGCGACTAGGTGCGCCACCGCCATCACGTTTTGCTCCCAACAGGCATCTTGGTTTAGTTCGCACTCATCCACATTGGTCATGGCCGCCGTGTGGATGAGGTGGGTGGGCTTCTCTTGGGCCAGTACGGACCGGACCTGCGCCGCGTCGGTTACATCAAGGGCCACAAAACGGGCATCGGGGTAAAGCCCGGCCAGCTTGTTAGGACCGCGCGACGTGGCCACTACCTCCACACCCGCCTGCTGGGCCAGCAGCCCCACCAGCTTCTGGCCCAGCAGGCCATTGGAACCCGTGATGAGGATTTTCATCGTTGCTGGCTGTTTGTTAACGGTTGTCAGTTGCTGGTTGTCAGTTGTCAGTTGCTGGAGAATAGATTAAAAAGCACTGATAACCAACAACTAAAAGCCGACAAATAATACCTGGCTACTCGTATTTGTAGCCGTAGAGTTTGGTGATTTTTTTCCGCTTCAGCTTCTCCACCTTCATGGTCATTTTGGCATCGGTGGTGGGATGGTCGCGGCTATTGCGGGGCAAGGCGGCAATTTTATCGATGACATCAAGGCCCTGAATGGCCTGTCCGTAAACGGTGTACTGCCCGTCGAGAAAATGGG
>JAYSZD010001072.1:0-1017 GCA_043738185.1 Hymenobacter sp.
CCATCCTCGACACCTGCAAGCACCTGGAAAAGCTGGGCGGCCGCGTCACTTACCTGCCCGTGGACGAGCAGGGCCTCATCAGCCTCGCCGAGCTCGAAGCCGCCATGACCCCGGAGACCATTCTGGTCAGCATCATGTACGGCAATAACGAGACGGGTACCATCAACAACATCCGCGAGATTGCCCGCATTGCCCACAGCCACGGCGCCCTGTTCATGACCGACGGCACGCAGGCCGTGGGTAAAATTCCGGTCGATGTCATTGCCGATGGCATCGACATCATGGCCTTCACGGCCCACAAAATGTACGGTCCCAAGGGCGTGGGCGCCCTCTACGTGCGCCGCAAGAACCCCCGCGTGAAGGTGACTTCCCAGATGGACGGCGGCGGCCACGAGCGCGGCATGCGCTCGGGCACCCTCAATGTGCCCGGTATTGTGGGCCTGGGTAAGGCCTGCGAGCTGGCCCGCCTCGAAATGGCGGCCGACACTGCCCGCCTGAGCGTGATGCGCGACCGCCTCGAAAAAGAGCTGATGACGATGGAGGAAACCTACGTGAACGGCTCTATCGAGCACCGCCTGCCCCACGTCACCAATATCAGCTTCAAGTACGTGGAGGGCGAAGGCCTGATGATGGGCGTGAAGGACCTGGCGGTATCGTCGGGCTCGGCCTGTACCTCGGCCTCGCTGGAGCCCAGCTACGTGCTGAAAGCCCTGGGCTTGAGCGACGACCTCGCGCACTCCTCGCTGCGTTTCGGCCTCAGCCGCTTCACCACCGACGAGCAGATTGACTATGCCATCGGCCACGTAAAAGAAGCCGTCACCAAGCTCCGCGAAATGTCGCCCCTGTGGGAAATGTTCCAGGAGGGCATCGACCTCAGCAAAATCGAGTGGGCAGAACACTAGGCTGCGCCTTAATTAAAAATTGAGAATTAGTAATTAAAAATGGCTTATTCCATTTGCGTTACAACTCAATTTTTAATTCTTAATTTTTAATTCTTAATTCAAAAAGCCATGGCTT
>JAYSZD010001073.1:0-1016 GCA_043738185.1 Hymenobacter sp.
GCGCTGGAAGTAGCCGGCCAGGTAGATTTTCACGGCCGCCAGCGGCAGCACCACGGCCAGCAGCAGCGGCTGCCGGGCCCACGCGGCCCCGAGCAGCAGGGGAAGTGCGCCCAGCAGCAGGCCGGTGGCCAATTCGCGGCGGCCCAGCTTTTTGGCCACGGGCTTGGCCTTGCTGTCCTCGTTATCGCGGGCGTAGTCGTGGCTAAAGATGCAGGTCAGGGCGGTGGCCCGGCTCAGCGGGTGGGCCAGCAGCAGGGCCGGCACCACCCAGGCGGCTGGCAGCCCGCGCAGGGCCACAAACTTGAGGGCCAGCAGCAGGCCCAGCCCGGCTGCGCCGTAGGTGCCCAGGCGGCTGTCCTTCATGATGTCGAGGATTTTGGCCTTGGTCCAGCCGCCGCCGAAGCCGTCGCACACGTCGGCAAAGCCGTCTTCGTGGAAGGCCCCGGTCAGCAGCACGCTCGCGGCCGTACTCAGCAGCAAGGCCACGTCGGCGTTGCCAAACAGCCAGCGCGCCGCTAGGTAGCTCGTCGTCGCCGCCGCGCCCACTATCCAGCCGATGACCGGGAAATAGACCGTGGCCTTATTGAGCAACTCCTCGGAATGGTCGACCCAGGCCGGGCACGGAAGCCGCGTGTAAAACATCACGGCCGTTAGGAAAATGTGCAGCTGACGGCGCATTTGCAGTTAAAAGTTAAAAGTGAAGAGTTAAAAATTGGGGGGTTAAAAATCCAGATGAACTCCGAATTTTTAACTTTTAACTCTCAACTCACTGACCGACACCCCGGCGCTTGCAAACGAGGCCATTTCGTTGAAAAAGGCCACCGCGGCCTGCACTAGTGGGTAAGCCAGCGCGCCGCCCGTGCCCTCGCCCAGGCGCAGGTCCAGGCGCAGCAGCGGCTGCGCGTCCAGCACCCGCAGCAGGTGCGGGTGCCCGCCCTCGGCCGACTCGTGGCTGAACACGCAGTAGGGCAGCACGGCCGGGGCCAGCCGCCAGGCCACCAGCAGCGCCGCCGAGG
>JAYSZD010001074.1:0-1016 GCA_043738185.1 Hymenobacter sp.
CATGGCCAGCGGCGCGTTGGTGAGCACGAAGCGCGCCCCTTCGGCGTGCGCCCGCTGGGCCACTTTCCAGGCAATGGAATGTTCGTTGAGCGCGCCGGAAATGATACCGACTTTGCCGGCGAGGAGGTTATTAGGCATGAATTCAGTGAGTGAATGAGTGAGTGGGTGGATGGGTAATTAAGGAGTCCGTTTCCTTGCGTGGTCCCATTCGGGCCGGCAAGTTAGCCATTCACCCATTTACTCATTCGCTCATTCGCTCATTCCTACCGTCTCGCCCCGCAGTGCCAGCAGCTCGCGGGCGCTCTGGTAGGCATTTTCGCTGGGCTTGGCGCCTGCAATCATATGCGCTATTTCCTTGATGCGGTCGTCCGCACTGAGCTCGCGGATGCTGCTCACCGTGCGGTCGGCGCGGTCTTCCTTGTACACGAAGTAGTGCACGTCGCCGGCCGCCGCCATTTGCGGGAGGTGCGAGATGGCAATCAATTGGTGCTTGTGCGCCATCTGCTGCATCATGCGGCCCACTTTCACGGCAATCTCCCCGGAAATACCGGTATCAATCTCATCGAATACGATGGTAGGCAGGGCCGTTTTATCGGCCAGCATGTACTTGATGCACAGCATCAGGCGCGAAAATTCTCCACCCGAAGCGGCTTTGCTCAGCGTTTGAGGCTGGGCACCCTTGTTGGCCGTGAAAAGAATGTTCACCACGTCGGTGCCGCTGGTAACGGGCGGGCCAATGCTGTGCTGCACCACAATGCGGGCATGCGGCATGCCGAGGTCGGCCAGCAGCAGTCCCAGCTGCTTTTCAAACGTGGGAAACGACTTGCGGCGGCTTTCCGAGAGCTTAGTGGCCTGCTTGGTCACGGCGGCCATCGCCGCATTCGAATCCTTGCGCAGCCGGTTAATTTCCTTGTCCAGATTCAGCACGGAGCTTACTTTCTGGCGCAGGCCGTCGCGCACGCCAATCAGCGCTGGCAGGTCGCGGGCCTGGTGCTTGCGCTGTAGCGTGTAGAGCA
>JAYSZD010001075.1:0-1014 GCA_043738185.1 Hymenobacter sp.
GAGGCGGCTTATGCTACCCAGCAGCTGCGCACCGAGCCCGATGCCGAGCTGGGCTCCAACAACTTCGCGGTGAGCGGCATGAAGTCGGCTTCGGGCTACCCGCTGCTGGCCAACGACCCGCACCTACAGCTCAACCTGCCCAGCATTTGGTACCAGATTCAGTTGAGCGCGCCGGGCGTGAACGTGTATGGCGTCACCATTCCGGGCTCGCCGCTGGTCATCATCGGCTTCAACGAGAACGTGGCCTGGGGCGTGACCAACGTGGCGGCCGATGTGCTGGACTTCTACCAGCTGAAATTTAAGGACAACACCCGCCGCGAATACTGGCACGCCGGCCGCTGGAAACCCGTGCGCCGCGTGGTGGAGCGCATCAAGGTGCGGGGCCAACCCGACCGGCTCGATACCGTGCTCTACTCGCACCACGGCCCGGTGGTGTACGACAAGCCCGAAAAGCCCTTCCTGCCCCAGACGCCCATTGCCCACGCCCTGCGCTGGACCGCCCACGACGGCGCCAACGAGGTGCTGGCGTTTTACCAGCTGGACCGGGCCCGCACCTACGCCGACTACACGGCGGCGCTGGCCACTTACGGCTCGCCGGCCCAGAACTTCATCTTTGCCGATAATGAAAAGGACGTGGCCATCTGGCCCAACGGCCGCTTTCCGCTGAAATGGCGCAACCAGGGCAAGTTCATCCTCGACGGCACCGACCCGGCCTACGACTGGCAGGGCTGGATTCCGGCCGCTCAAAACCCGCATGTGAAAAACCCGGCGCGGGGCTTTGTGAGTTCAGCCAATCAGTTTTCGACCGGCCCCGACTACCCGTATTACCTTAACTGGAACTACGCCAATTACGAGCGCGGCCACCGCATCAACCAGCGCCTCGCGGCCATGCGCCAGGCCACCCCCGACAGCCTGCGCCAGCTGCAAAACGACGTCCTCGACCTCAACGCTCAGCTTATGCTGCCACGCCTGCTAGCCTTGGTCACGGACCCGGCCACCGGGGCCACGCCGCCG
>JAYSZD010001076.1:0-2536 GCA_043738185.1 Hymenobacter sp.
GGGGCTCAGTTCAGGCCCGGCAGCGGTGCGTGGGCCTTCACGCTCGGCCCGGTAGCCGAAATGAATCTGCTAACCCTGAACGCTAACCCGGCCCAGAGCTACCTGCGTCAGAGCCGCGCCTACACGTTCGGCCTTGAAGCAGGGCTGGAGTTTGGCCATTAGGCGCAGGCAACCAACACGCCTAATTCGCTTCCGACGAAACCCAACATGCTGGTTCGCGGTTAAGTCAGGCTGACCTTTTCGGCCTACCTTTCGCGTTGCATGGAGTACCAACTAACCTCTGAATTTAAGCCGACCGGCGACCAGCCCACGGCCATTGCCAAGCTCGTGGAGGGCGTGAACAACGGGGAGCACGCCCAGGTGCTGCTCGGGGCCACCGGCACCGGCAAAACCTTCACCATGGCTAACGTCATTGCCCAAACCGGCAAGCCGGCCCTGGTGCTCTGCCACAACAAAACCCTGGCCGCGCAGCTCTACGGCGAGTTCAAGGCGTTTTTTCCGAACAATGCCGTCGAGTACTACATCAGCTACTACGACTACTACCAGCCGGAAGCCTACATCGCCAGCACCGACGTTTTCATCGAGAAAGACCTGGCCATCAACCAGGAAATCGAGAAGCTGCGGCTGCACACCACTTCCACCCTACTCAGCGGCCGGCGCGACATCATCGTCATTGCCTCGGTGTCGTGCATCTACGGCATCGGCAACCCTGAGGAATTCGCTAAAAACGTTATTTTCCTGAAGCCGGGCATGCGCTACACGCGCAACAACCTGCTCTATCAGTTCGTCCAGATTCTGTACTCGCGCACCGAGGTGGAGTTCACGCGCGGCACGTTCCGGGTGAAGGGCGACACCGTGGACGTATTTCCGGCCTACGCCGACCACGCCTTTCGCATCTACTTTTTTGGCGATGAAATCGAGTCGGTGCACAAAATTGACCCGGTGAGCGGCAAGAAGCTCTCGGACGAGGCCAATGGCGTGGCCTTATACCCCGCCAACCTGTTCGTGACGGGCAAGGAAACGCTGAACTCCGCCATCAAGCAGATTCAGGACGATATGGTGCTGCAGCACGCCTACTTTGAGAAGGAAGGCCGCGACTCCGAAGCCAAGCGCATCATGGAGCGCACCGAGTTCGACTTGGAGATGATTCGGGAGCTGGGCTATTGCTCGGGCATCGAGAACTACTCGCGCTATTTTGATGGGCGCACGCCGGGCTCGCGGCCGTTCTGCCTGCTCGACTATTTCCCCCAGGACTACCTATTAGTGGTGGACGAGAGCCACGCCACCATGCCCCAGATTCGGGCCATGTGGGGCGGCGACCGCAGCCGCAAAACCGCCCTCATTGAGTACGGTTTTCGCCTGCCCTCGGCCCTCGACAACCGGCCGCTGACCTTCAATGAATTCGAAAGTATGTACCGGCAGGCGGTGTTCGTATCAGCCACGCCGTCGGACTACGAGCTGGCGCAGGCCGACGGCGTGGTGGTGGAGCAGATTATTCGCCCTACGGGCCTGCTCGACCCCGAAATCGACATCCGGCCCAGCATCAACCAGATTGACGACCTGCTGGATGAAGTGGATAACCGCGTGAAAATGGGTGACCGCGTGCTCGTGACCACCCTCACCAAGCGCATGGCCGAGGAGTTGAGCAAGTACATGGACCGCCTCGGCATCAAGGTCGAGTACGTGCACTCCGACGTGAAGACGCTGGACCGCGTGGAGATTCTGCGCAAGCTGCGGCTGGGCGAAATCGACGTGCTGATTGGCGTGAACCTGCTGCGCGAAGGCCTCGACTTGCCCGAAGTAAGCCTCGTCGCCATTCTGGATGCCGACAAGGAAGGCTTCCTGCGCGACCAGCGCAGCCTGATTCAGACCATGGGCCGCGCCGCGCGGAACGACCGGGGCAAGGTCATCATGTACGCCGACCGCATGACGGGCTCCATGCAGCGGGCCATTGACGAAACCAACCGGCGCCGTGCCACCCAGGCTGCCTACAACGAAGAACACGGCATCACGCCTCGTACGGTGCGTAAGAGCCACGCCGAAATCATGGGCCAGACGTCGCTTTCCGACTACCGCGTGCTCGACAGCCAAGCCTACGCCGGCCCCGGCTCCGATGGCGCCGCCCTGGCGCTGGCCGCCGAGCCCGTGGTGGCCATGATGAACCGCACGGAGCTGGAAAAGCTTATCAAAACCACCGAAAAGCAAATGGAAGCCGCCGCCAAGGAACTCGACTTCCTGCAAGCCGCCAAGCTGCGCGACGAGCTGGCCGCGCTCAAAACCATGCTCAAAGGCAAACGCGACTAGCCGGTTGGCACGGAATTCGGAGAAGGGTTGGCAACGCCGAACTGTACGGCGTTGCCAACCCTTTTTCTGCTTTTGACCTTATGAAACACTGGCTACTTTTTGCCGCGCTGCTGCCTTGCCAGCTGGCGGTGGCGCAATCCGGGGCTACGCTCCCGCCCCATGCCATACTGCCCGCACTGCCCGCATCCAGCCTGCAGCCCACCATCAGTACCACAGCCGTGCGCAGTGTGGC
>JAYSZD010001077.1:0-2530 GCA_043738185.1 Hymenobacter sp.
CGAGTGAACGAATCAGAACCAGCCACGCGCGGACTCGCAGAGTCCACGCTACACTCTGCCTAATGAGCCCATACCAAGACCTAAAGCGCGAGTGCTACGACGCCAACATGCAACTGCCCAAGCTCGGGCTGGTGCTCTTTACCTTCGGCAACGCCAGCGTGGTGGACCGGGAGCGGCGCGTGTTCGCCATCAAGCCCAGCGGCGTACCTTATGAAGTGCTGAAAGAGGAGGATATTGTCGTTCTCGACTTCGCCAACCACGTGCTGGAAGGGGAGAAGCGCCCGTCGTCGGACACCAAGACCCACGCCGTGCTCTACAGCCACTGGGAGCACATCGGCGGCATTGTGCACACGCACTCCACCTACGCCACGGCCTGGGCCCAGGCCCAACTCGACATCCCCATCCTCGGCACTACCCACGCCGACCACCTCACCGCCGACGTGCCCTGCGCCCCGCCCATGGACGACGCCATGATAGCCGGCGACTACGAACACCAGACCGGCTGGCAAATCATCAATGAGTTTCAGCGCCGCGGCCTCTCGCCTACGGAAGTGGAAATGGTGCTGCTGGCCAACCACGCTCCTTTCACCTGGGGCAAAACCGTGGAAAAGGCCGTGTACAACAGCGCCGTGCTCGAAGAAATAGCCCGCATGGCCTACCTCAGCTGCACGCTGCGCCCGACCGTGCCGCGCCTCAAGGACGCCCTCATTCGCAAGCACTACGAGCGCAAGCACGGCGCGAATTCCTACTACGGGCAGTTGTAGCGCGGACTTTGTAGTCCGCGTCCCCGCGCCGTTCAGGTACCCGCCTGGGACGCGGACTACAAAGTCCGCGCTACTGCTTTTTATTTGCCAGTTTAGATTAACGATTGTGTAAGCTTCAGCTTTCCTTAACTCACCCCATCCATGATTGATATTTCGCACTACGAAGCTTGGTTCATCACCGGCACCCAGCATCTCTACGGCCCCGAAACGCTGGAGGAAGTGGCCCGCCATTCCCAGGAAATTGCCAAAGAGCTCGGCACGAAGCTGCCTATCAAAATCATTTACAAGCCCATTCT
Organism: Hymenobacter sp.; assembly: GCA_043738185.1. Classification (GTDB taxonomy): domain Bacteria; phylum Bacteroidota; class Bacteroidia; order Cytophagales; family Hymenobacteraceae; genus Hymenobacter. The sequence continues at coordinate 1,061 of JAYSZD010001077.1, forward strand.
GAAGACGCCGCAGGAGATTTTCAAGCTCATGCAAGAGGCCAATACCACCGAAAACTGCGTGGGCCTGATTGCTTGGATGCACACGTTTTCCCCCGCCAAAATGTGGATAAACGGCCTGAAAATCTTGCAAAAGCCGCTGGCGCATTTGCACACCCAGTTCAACCGCGACATTCCGTGGGCCGACATCGACATGGACTTTATGAACACCAACCAATCGGCGCACGGCGACCGGGAGTTTGGCTTCATCGGCACGCGCATGCGCCTCAGACGTAAGGTGGTGGTGGGCCACTGGCAGAGCGCGGCCGTGCACAACAGCCTGAGCATCTGGAGCCGCGTGGCCGCGGCCTGGGCCGACTGGCAGGGTGCCAAGTTCATCCGCTTCGGCGACAACATGCGCTACGTGGCCGTGACCGAAGGCGACAAGGTAGAGGCCGAAATCAAGTTTGGCTACTCGGTGAATACCTACGGCGTGGGGGACTTGGTGGCCGTTATCAACGAAATCAGCGATGAGCAGGTGAACGAGCTGCTGGCCACCTACGAGCAGGAATACGAGTTGGCCGACGACCTGAAAGACGGCGGCGCCCAGCGCGAGAGCCTGCGCGAAGCGGCCCGCATCGAAGCCGGCATGCGCCAGTTCCTGCAGGACACTGGAGCAAAGGGCTTTACCGATACCTTTGAGGACCTGCATGGCATGGCCCAATTGCCCGGCATTGCTACGCAGCGGCTGATGGCCGAAGGCTACGGTTTTGGCGGCGAGGGCGACTGGAAAACGGCCGCCCTGGTGCGCGCCATGAAGGTGATGGGTGCCGGCCTGTCCGGCGGCAACTCGTTCATGGAAGACTACACCTACCATTTTGAGCCCGGTAACGAGCAGGTGCTCGGCTCGCACATGCTCGAAATATGCCCCAGCATTGCCGAAGGCAAAGTGAAGGTGCAAGTGCACCCGCTGGGCATCGGCGGCAAGGCCGACCCGGCCCGGCTGGTGTTCAACTGCCCCGCCGGCCCGGCCCTGAACGCCACCATCGTGGACCTGGGCCACCGCTTTCGATTAATTGTGAACGAAGTAGAAGCCGTGCTGCCGGCCCAGGACCTGCCCAAGCTGCCGGTGGCCCGCGTGCTCTGGAAAGTGCAGCCCGACCTGGCCACCGGCGCGGCCGCCTGGATACTGGCCGGCGGCGCCCACCACACCGGCTACAGCCAGAACCTGACCGTCGAATACCTGGAAGACTTCGCCGAAATGGCCGGCATCGAATTCGTCATCATCGACGCCGACACCAAGCTGCGGACGTTCAGAAACGAGCTGCGCTACAACGAAGTGGCTTTTCGGGGGTAACGCGGCGCCGTGCACCTCACCCCCTCACATTCACCCCACCCCCTAGCCCCCTCCCCTTCGGGAGAGGGGGAACTAGTTTTTAGTCATAGTATCTATTTGCTAGGCTTTTAGAACTAGAGCTAGTTCCCCCTCTCCCA
>JAYSZD010001078.1:0-17874 GCA_043738185.1 Hymenobacter sp.
GCAAGCAACTCGGCTATTTCTGCTTCTTCTTCCGCACTGTACGGTTCTTCCTCGTTATCCTCATCCTCCTCGTAATCATCCTCCTCGTAATCATCCTCCTCGTAATCATCCTCTTCTCCAGCGGCCCCGCTTGCATAATTGGCTTCCGCTACTACATCCTGCGTTTCGCTCATGGATTGCCATTCCGCCTCCGCAGTTTCCAGCTCCCATTGCACCAAGCTCGGATGAACCGGCCGGTCGGAAGCGCGCTGCACGGAATCAACGACGAATATGTCTTTGCCGAAGTTTTGTTGCCCTGCCGCCCGCAGGTCCACAAACACCCGTGCCAGGGGGGTACGGTCGTCGTTGGTGTGGCCCGCCTGGGCCAGGTTCACAAACTGGTCGGCCCGCAGCTCTTCCTGTAGAAAAACGGAAAGCGTCGTTTCAATGCCATCCCGGTGCGCTAGCGCAACTTGCACCGCGTAATTAATCAAGTCCCCGTCGTGCAGCATGCCAAAGCGCTGGGCTATGGTGGGGCTGGCGTCTAACAGGTTGCCAAGCTTATCCCGGTCCCAAAAATCCGCACCACGGAGGCCAAGCCTGGTGGCCCAATGCTGGAGCCGCTCCGCAAATTTATCCTTTCCGCCTGTGCCCAACTGAGCCGATAAGTGCGCATTGGTGATGAACAACAAGTAATCCGGCGGGCGCCGCGTCCGCTTCGCGGTCTCGTATTTCGCCATTTCGGCATCTAGTTGCGCCAAGGCCCACTGCCCCTCTTCTTTTGGCGTTTTCCCGCGTGATTCCTTCTGCTTGCATTGCACGACCAAGTAACCGTCCCAGGGCGCCGCTTCCGAGGGATACTTCATCTTGCCCTCGTAAGTGGCTTCTCGCCCCCCGTCCGCACCCGACCCAAATATTCGCAGGCCACGAGCAACGTGTTCGGCACCGAGCGCATTGGCTAAACGTTCAAAATCTTTCGGGCTGAGGCGCTCAAATTGGTAGTCGGCCATGACAAGGTGCAGGAGTGAACGCTTTTTAGATGGATGCCGGGCAAGTTAGAGTCAAGAATTAGAAGATGCCCGATTTCCTGCTTTCAGGCATTGCAGCGTGGTTTTCCGCGCCGACGCGCAGCGTCTGCCGCTCGCAGCTGAACAGTGTTCGGAACGACCGGGGGAATAGATTCTTGATGCGGTGGGCATACCTTACGAGTCAGGAACAGCACGCCGCGGCCGATGACCGCGTTCTACCAGTAGCTGGAGCAGCGTTTGTGCAGTTGGGCTGGGTATAGCGGGTTGCCGCAAGCCCCCCGCTCAATGCCGCTGGTAGACAAAGGCCGTGGTGGGTCAGCTGATTGGGCGTCTGACGGCAAGTAAATGTTGGAGACGCTGCATTTTCCGCTCTAGCTCCAAAATGAGGAATATCCCTTTTCCCTTCATTTTCGCTTGAAGCCCGCCCAAGCTGCCACCAGCTTCACCGAAGTGCTGGTCATGTATTACAGACCTTTTCGTAGCAGGGGGAATAAATGGCGCGTAATAGTTACGTACAGGGCAATTCAACAGCGGTCTTGCAATGAGGGAGGAGCATCGGCGGCCTGGTACCTTTTGGACTTGATTCACCAGAGAAGCATTGCTCCGGCAAATTTTGTCCCCAAAAGTTTACTTATCAGGAAACTTTTGATACCTTTACGATGTCTATACAAGAAAAAGATGTGAAGAGTAAATAATTACCAAACAGTACTAATATTTTATGAAAAAAAATGAAACATTTAAGATAATATTTTCGCCTGAAGCTAAGTTATTTTACAAAGGGTTAAACGAAGAGGCTCAAAAAAAGCTTGACACCGTAATCAACAGAACCAGGGACGGTCTTAAGGGGAAATGGTTCAAGAAGCTGCCCGGAACAGACGATATATATGAGTTCTCAGCCGATGCGGACGACCACTTTTATCGCCTGTTTGCTTTTTGGGACAAGCAAGACAACAATAACACACTGATTGTGTGTACGCACGGAATAGAGAAGAAAAGCAATAAGACGCCGGCTGCTGCGAAGAAAAAGGCTGAAACGATGAAAAAAGAGTGGTTTGCAGCTAAACCGAAATAATGCAGCAACCTCGAGAAACGAGGGTGCTGCAACAAACCTTAGCCCTTGCACAAGGCAAAACCAGATGAAAAATCTAAAAAAGACCGCAAACACTTATCCTTTGGGCTATACAGACTATGAGGATATCCGCGACGAAGCGTTTGGTGCTGTCGGCACGCCCAACCGCAGCCAACACGAGTTTGAGTTGAAAGCAGACTTGTTAGCTGAACGGCTCAAACAGCTGCGAAAACAGGCCAACCTCACCCAAAGCCAGTTAGGAGAACGAATAGGGGTAAAGAAAGCGCAGATATCCAAACTTGAAAAAGATGCCAGCAGCGTATCGGTCAGCACGATGTTCAAGCTGCTGAGCGCTTTACACGCCACCGTCACCATAAAAGTGAACGAACACGAGGAACAATTAAGCGCATTGGTTTTAGCTTAACTATATCATTTTAAACCAGTTGGGGGCTTAGTCACGCGTGGCCAAGCCCCCAACTGGTTTAAGGGCGCTATAGAGCCGCATGCCTTACCGCACAGGCAGTGTACAAGTTCGTGTATTGCCTGCATGTGGCGGAAGGAGCAATGGGTCTCGTGGCTGAGCGCGATGCGTTGAACCGCCGCTTCGGCACAGGCACGACGAAACCGGCGGCCACGGCCCCAGCCTCTGGCAGCTTGTGTCTCCCTGAGAGGCCGGACCTGGCGGCACTTCCCCACCCGATGGAATGATTTGCGAGCGGTACCCTCGCTTCCCTGGAGCCGCCTTTTGATGGGCGGTAGCTTTGCCCCGCCAAACAGGCTCTTTCTCTAATCGATGACGTTTGACTACTTCAACGCGCTGCCTGAGGACCGCCAGCTCGCAGCCGTGTACGCGACCGGCACCTACCTGGCCCGTTGCTGGCAGGAAGTGTACGAAGCGGTGCTGCTCTACGAAATGCCGGGCTACTTCTTTGTGGAGTTGACTTATCACGTAGACACCAACGAGATGCAGTACCTCTTCCCGTTCGAAGCGGGTGGTGAGGACGACCGCTTGGCGGACTATGCGATGTTTGTGCAGTTGCCGGGCTGGCTGCCGGAAGCAGAGTAATGCCCACGGCGGAACAGTCGCTGCTGGCTGAGGCCATCCTGCGCCACCGCCCGTTTTCTCTTCCTGCGGCTATTCGGCGCGCACTGGCGGCGGCGGGAGAATACGTCCCGCCGGAGGAAGAAACTCAGCTTCAACAGTACGCCGATTCCATTGACATCGACATGGTGCCCGGCGGCTACCGCTACGTGAGCCGGAACCGCGTGCTGCTGCTGGGCCTCGGACCCCTGGAACTCTTCGCCGAACCGGACAATCCGCAGTTGCTCACGTGCTGTGCCGTGTGGTACGGGGCCGACGCCCGGGCCGAGTGGTTGCGCCGAGACGGAACCTAACTTTGTGATAAGCCCCCTTATAACACCCCGACGTCTAAGCCCGGCCAATTTTCCCCGTTTCCACCATGCGCGCGCCTTCACCCAACGACCCGGAAGTTGATTTTCTGAGCACCCTGTTCACCCGACTCCCGCTGGCTTTCAGCCAGGTGGAAGCCCGCATCTTCGCCCTGGCCCTGGGGAGCCTGCCCCCGGAGTCGCTACAGGTTACTTTCCAGCTGGCCTTCGACGACGTTATTCCGGGCGGTAACGCAGACGTGCAGTCTGGCAAGCTGCTGGTGGCCATACAGCGGCTTTTAAAGGGCATTGATGACAAGGTTCTCCGGGAGGAAAAGGGCATCAGCGAATTCATAAACCTGTTTTCCAGCGTAGGCTTGAACCAAGGCGCAGGGCTGATAACAGGCAAGTTTAATCCCGACCTGAGAGAACAATTGCTGGACCTGGGCGGCAGGTACACCGCCGCCGAGTTGGAGGCGCTGCTCATGCTCCGCTCGGCCCACTAGCAGCGCCTTTGCTGCATTACCCGCAGCAACCAGAACCACTGGTGCTGAAAGGGCAGATAATCGCGACGTCGCTCGGCTATCAATGAATGGAGTAGTGCACTAGCTTACGGCCGCCTGACCCTACGGCATGCTGGCAAAAAAATCCGCCAGACTTACCTGGTGGATGTCCAACAACCGCAACAAGCTTTTCAGGGTGAGATTGCTGCCTTGCTCGTGGCGACCGTATCCGACCCGGGGCAACTCGTGGTCAAACGCAAACGCTTCGTAGGAGGAATAGCCTTTGTCCAACCGCAGTTGCTTCAGCTTTTGGGCAATCTGTTTCAGGCGCGGGTCAGCAGCAGCTACCATAAGCACAAGTCTCGGAAAAGCCGAAATGTGCGGAGCTCGTTTAATATAAGTTACCTATCATAATAAACACTGTTTATTAAACATACTATAGTATGTTTGTGGTAAGCCAATTTATGGCACTTCTGGCCTCGCTATCGCTTCACCTTATGCCCCTCCCCTGCCGGCTCGTGCTCCCCTTCGCTGCTCTGGCCGTCACCCTTCTGCTGCACGCGTGTTCGCAGGCGCCGCCCGATACCGCCACCGATTCTTCCCTGGCTGCTGCGCCTGCTCCTACCCCCACCATACGCACAACTGGTATGGTGGCTGATTCCGTCAATGGGATGCAAGGCCACACCTTCGGCGAGCCGCTGCGCAATTTCCCCCGGCTCGTCCTCTTCTCGAAGGACGATGAGCTGGGCGTGCGGATGTACACGATGCCCGTGGGCCGGGAACGCGGCTGGTTTGGCCAGCACGCCAAGGAATTTCGTACTTACTACCAGTTTCAGGACGGCCGGTTTGCCATGTTCCGAGCCATCACCATGGACGTTGGGGCCCACCCCACGGCCCTGCGCGAGCAAGCCCTCTCCCTCTTCGGGCCCGGAAAAGGCCGGAAAGACCTAAAGGGTGTATTGGACTGGGATGGGGAACGGGTATGGGCTATGTACTCCGAAAAGCTGACGTCTCCGGCGCAGTGCTGGCTGCAAGTATACAGCAAGCCGCTGCGGCGGGTGCAGCAGGCGAAGCAGCGCGCGCAACGGCAGGCAGACAATGTCCTGTAAAAGCCCTGGCCGTGGGCGGCAGTGCTGCCTATTTTATTCCATTGTCTTAACAAGCCGGCCCAAGCATGGCACCCGGTTGCCGCAATAACTGGCCTACTCACCTAATAGCCCGTTTTCCTGTGCCCACTAAAAAAGCCATCACCTTGAATGCCGAGCACTCAGTGATTCCGAGCGACCTGTTCGTTCGCTGCCCACTTGCCCTTGAACAGGTGGAGGCCTACCTGTTTGTCCAGGCCTTGAGTCGTCTGACCTACCATTCCCAACGGCTTACTTTCCAACTGACGTTCGGGGACGTTCTGCCGGACATGAACGCGGACGACCAGTTCGCTCGGCTGGACAAGGCCCAGAAGCGGCTCATGCAGCCCCTTAAATACGAGGGCCTACGGCTAGGCAGGCGCTTCAGCCACCGTATTCCCCTGTTCACCGAAATGAGCATCGACCAGGACACCGGACTGGTGACCGGCGTGTTCAACGACTACCTGAGTCAATTCATGCTAGGCCTAGCCGCCGAGTATGCCCCCGCCCAGTTGGAGTCGCTGTTCATGCGCCGCTAGGTTCACTTGCGTTGCTTTCACGCCTGAGCAGGAGTCCACAGGATTTACCGTTTTGCGTTTTACTCCTTCATCTTATGAGTTCAGCCCATATTGGCGAGCGCCTCACCCACCTCCGGGCGATGCTGGCTGCCGAGTCCCTTGTCCCCAACGATTGGCCCCCTGCCCTGCTGGCCCGCAAAGCCGGGGTCTCGCGCGCGGCTTACACCCGGCTCGAAAGCACGGGCCGCGGGAGCACGGACGTCCTGACGGCAGTGCTGCACTTTTACCAAAGTATGGGCTTTAACCTGGCCTGGGTACTAACCCCGGATAACGCGGCTATTCCCGTGGAAGGGTTCCGAGACATCTTTCAGGATGAAAAGCTGCCCCGGGCCAGAGAGCCGCTGACCAACCTGCACCGGCTCCTGCAGCCGGTGATGGCCGGACTCGACGCAAACCAGGCGCTCCCGCCCGATGCGCTGCGCCAACTGCTGACGAAGGTCCGGCAGGGAGTCCTCCACGCCCTCAACCACTTGCTGCCTCCTCGTCGGCTGGTGCTGAGCGAAGCGGACCTGTGCGCGTTTCAGCGGCAATTGCCTCCGGTGCGTGCCCAATCAGCGGGTTGGCACTCGGCGTCACTCTACACGGTGCCCTACCACTACTACGAAGCGGGCGAATCCCTCCCCCGCTGTGGCGACCCCGTTTCCTACCTGGCGTATGACCCGGGCCCGGAAGACGTTTCCACTAGCAGCAAATGCGGCGCCTGCCAGCGCTTGCTGAGTACGGCTTCTCCCGCTGCTGCGCCATTGGATGCCCCAGTGGCCGCGCCGCTCTAGCCCACTGTCCCGGCCATGGGGGGCATCCATGGACTTTTGCTAATGCCCGCCCGTCCGGCCCGATGCTCTGCGTTGATTTTCCCTCGCCTCTGTGCCGGTCTCATGGGGCTGCTATCGACCGGGTGCTCCCCAAGGCTCAAAAGCCGGGACCCAAGCGCGCGAGTTTATTTAACCACCCATTCTCCCGTTGCTGCCATGGACGCGGTTAACCCCAACGACCCGGAGGTTGATATTTTGAGCAAACTGTTTGTTTGTTCCCCGCGGGCTTTCAGCCCAGAAGAAGCCCGCCTTTTTGCCCGGGCTCTGAACAGCCTGACCCAGAATTCGCATCAAGTAACCTTCCAACTGGAGTTCAGCGACATCATCCCAGGCGGTAACGAGGATGGTAAGCAATACGCTAAGTTGTTTGTGGCCATCAAGCGGCTCATGCAGGCCATTCATTTCAAGACCCACCAACAGGGAAACAGCTGCATTGAATACCTGCTCTTGTTTTCCACCCTGGGGATGAACGCGGACACCGGCCTGATTACGGGCAAGTTCAACCCCGACCTGAAAGCGCATCTGCTGGACCTAGGCAATAAGTTTACCGCCACCGACTTGGAGTCGTTGCTCATGCGGCGCCAATAGGCCCTTCGCGGGTAGTTTTTCAGAACGCTACTTCCCCACGAACCCTCCCTTGTCAGACCCAAGCCCACGTCTACTTGCTCGACGCCGACTTCTGCCAGCGCCTGTGCGTCAGTGTGGGGCACGACCTAAAGGCAATGTGGGCTATCGCGACACGCAACGTCCGTCGGCAGATTCGAACCGTCGTCGGGTCGGGTTAGCTGCGCGGACAGTTGCGCACCGACATCGTTTTGGCCAAGTGATGCACCCCATGGAGGCGGGTGTGATGCACCACCTTGCCCGCCGCGCGGCCTTCAACCCTGTCCGCCAGCCACGGCTTGCGGCCAGCACTTCTGGATATCTCGCCATCCGGTGTCATCTTGGTCCAATCCGGGTTTTCGCGCGACAACCCGGCTGTCCTCACCGATTAGGCCGGCGTGCCCCTTAATCCGATGGCCCAATAAACGCTGCGCTTGGTGGGAAATGCCAGGGGCGCGATTACCGTATACCGCCAACCTGGGTTGGGCAATCCGTTCCATGGGGTGCTGCCGACGTAACTAGGAAGCCGGGTCGCCTTCTTACTTTCGAGTGCTATCGTATCAGCTTGGGTGGGTTCCTTCGTTAGACCGCAGATGGGCAAGCATCGTTTCATGCATTGCTATCGCTTCTTCAACGGCTTGGCGGGCTTCCTTAATGAGTGGCAGTTGGTGCATCAGGTGTAACAACTTACTTTTTGCTTCCTGCACTTTGCTATACAGCGATTCTTTGGGTTTATAAAATGAGCAATTCGTGCACGGCGTTTTCTGACTGCATTTGGCAAAGAACTCATAGGTGCAGAAGCCGTGGACGAGGTCGACGGAGGGCTCGGATTCGCCTGCGGTTACCAGGTCACCGCCAGTCGTAGAGGGTCCTTTTAACTGCTCCAGCTGTCGTTTGTCAATACTAATATGATTCGCCGTAGCGTAGGCCTCGAGAAGCTTGCGCACGTTTTCATCAGCGTAGTATCCGAGAGAGCCAGGGGTTAGTTGTCCCAACCAATTCTGGCTGTCGGAAGCGCTCAGTGGTACTGGAGCGTTGCCTAGGTGGGTGGCGAGGGTATGTCGAGCGCGATGGCTGGTAATTTTCCCCAAGGCGTCTTCGAGGGGAATGCCGGCTTTTCGGCATAACACAGGAATGATAGTGTTATTGAGGTAATTATAACTCACACGTTTCCCCCGCCAGACAAATAAAAAATCCACTGCTTCGTCCGTTTTATCATCCCGGTGTTTGGGAACAGAAGGACGACTTCTCTCCCATGTTTCAACGGCATTTCCCACCACTTGAGAGACTGGCTTCGAATAACCAAAACCATTCTTGCCCACGGGCACGGTCAAAAAACAGATTGCGGGGGTTGAGGAACTGCTCGCAATTCCTTCGGGGTGTTCAGGTCGTATGCATCCTAGTCGTAGCCGGTGGATTTCATTGCAGCGTAATCCTGTATGGAGCCAAACGAGCGCCATTGCTCGATTCAAATTCAGTGGATAACAAATTCTAGGAACAGCACCTTGCTTGACCAGCGCTGGATGAGCAATAGGGAAATCCTCCTCCGTTAGGGACAACCCCGCTTCACACAGCTTGGTCCATTGTGCGTAAGTAATTGGCCGGGGGTTAGGTCCCTGTCTAGCCGAAATACTCCTGGGAGTGGCCAGGGAGCGGTCTGGGTTGAAGGATATGGGAAACCATTTCCATTCGTGACAATCTCTGAAAAACATTCGTAACCCACCCAGCAAACGCGCCTGATAATAAGCGCTTAGCGGCTCACCCTGCTTGCGCTTTGTTTTGAACTTTGGGTGTTGCCATTGTCCTACCTTCATCCTTGACACAGCCTCTACATAGGCTCTGGCCGTTACTCGGGTCCATTGATGTGGACTTGAGGCGCTTGGATATTTTTCAGCCGCCCACCTTGCCGCTTTGGCAACCACCAATTTCACATAACCACGCACGTCATCACTTTCTTCTGAATTCTCATACCACGCCTGAATTAAACGAGCCCAATCAGCGGGTATAGCGTCGGCCATTCCAGTTGTCACCCCACTCCTATTTCCCTTCCAAGGCGTAGGCAGACAATTGGGTAGCACTTCAAGATTGCGTAGTATAGCAGATAAGGTAATATAGCTCCTTTTTAATCTTATGCCGGAAGAATGTTCTTCATATAGCTTTTCTAAAACAGGAAGGGTGAGCTTTTCGAAATCTGGGCACCGATTGGCCAGTAGTGCCGAACAGGTGGCCACGCTAACCATCCATGAGGTCCGTCCGATTCGGTTGCTCTCCGCCGTCAGGGCCTGCATCGCTTTCTCGACGGCGGTTCTTCCAAACATGTATTGAGCGGAGATGAGCGGTTGATGACCAGCAACCAACTGATAAATTGGAATTTTACATAAGAGGTAAGCGCAGGCTAATAGGTACTGACGGTCTCGAGCAGCTGACTTTACAGCGGAGCCGAGGGTGACATGGTCAAGGCTTTTAAACTCGCTTAGCGTTTTGCCAACTGTTTCTATCCACGCGGTGTCGTCCCAGGCCCAAAGGCTTGTTTGCCGTCGATGCATCTCGTGCAGGAGCAATGAAACGCAACTCATCACGCGGAATTCTCCCCCATTGGGGACTCCTTGGTGCAGCAGAACGGCCTCGATGGGCTGGATGAGCCGATTTAATCGCTGCCTGGTCTCCTTTTTGAAGGCATTGCTGCCCCTACCCGTCTTGTCGTGCGCTTTCCAAGTGGCCAGCGCAATTTTCTCCAAAGGGGTCAAGGTGAAACTCCTGTCGAAGGACGGAGGTTGAAAAGGCCAATTCCCAACGGCCTCCTTTTGTACTGTATCAGAAGTTTGGTGTTTACTCATACCAGAGAGGCTTTCAACGTTTCCTGTCGCCAGTCCAGCAGCGAACCAAGCGTTTGACTGAACCGCTCGCTCAATTCCTGTGCGCTAAAGTGTATATATAACTTCGTGGTGTCTCCGCTACTGTGTCCAGCGAAAGCCGCAATTTGAGGCAGCGTCCAACCGGCCCGGGCTAAATCAGTCAAGCGCAAATGCCGCAGGGTGTGCGTTGTAAGCAACGGCAAGCCAGCTCGTTTCCCCAGAGCCTGCACTACCTTGGACCAAGTCCAAAATGTGAGGGGTTGAGCTCTGTTACGCCGTGATTCTGACAGAAAAAGCAGGTCCGACGTTGGGTTTAAACCCCGGCGATGGTCTAGGTAAGCCTTGAACAGGTCGGCCGTTGCTTGTGAATAAGGCACTTCTCGGGCCCGTTGAGTCTTAGTAGTTGCTGCCCGCAACCGAACCAATGGCCCGGAAGGGTCCATGTCGCCGCCCTCCAGGGCGCACAACTCCCCCCGTCGCAGGCCCCCATCGTAGGCCAAAGCCAGCATGAAACGGTTTCGAATGGGTTCGGATGACGCCGCGTTCAAGAGTGCCTGCCACTGCGTTTCATTCGGCAGCCAAGGGGGCTTCTCGTACCGAGCAACTAGGCCGCGCTTCCCCCCACCAAACGTTCTGCCCTTTGTGTATAGGCCTTTTTTGACTGGGTTCTTATCCCTGACTCCTACATCCGTTAAGTACTCGTAGTAAAGCCTGACGGTTGCTATCCTTAAGCGCACGGTAGCGTTAGCAAATCCTTCATGTGCGGTACTTCTCGCGTACTGGGGACGCTTCGCAGGGCTAGTATGCGCAGCGAATTTGGAACGTGTCTTGAGGTCTTTGACGTAAGCCCTGATGTCCGTACGCTTGGCATCGGGAGGATTGATGCCCTGAGTCGTACAAAACCGGAAGTAATCCACTAACGCGTAGCCGTAGGCGCTAACCGTGTTAGGTGTGAAATCCTCGTCTTGTTCGACGAGCCATTCCCCTGAATAGGGCTGCAAAAAAAGTGTGGGAAATCGAGTTTGAAGTGTCATCAGCTACGGACAGGTAATTGGAAAAGTGAGATTGCACAGTTATTTCAGCACAATATTACTTTACCAATTCTCACTCACCAACTCAGGAACATCAAAATACAGTAGAAGTAACTGAATTCAATGTGTTTAAATACGAACATAAGAATGCATTTGCAACCATTAAAAATTGTACTTATCTACGCACAATGATTGTGTTTAAATACGCTCAAGGACTATGTTAAAAACGGTTAAAATGTTATTCCACATAATGTGGGTTATGTGGAATATGTGGAACGATAATATGCGATTACTGCCCTTAGGTATTGTTTTAAGCGACGTTGTGGCTGCTTTCGAACTTAGCTTTTGACAGACCGGGAAACACCCGCTGGAGCGACGGCTTTCGCTGACCAAGCGCAGGGGCGTAAGTACGCTGCTGGTTGGGCAACGCCTCCCTCATTTTGGGCGTCATTCCGGCAGGAATGGACGGCCATTTTATTTTTCGTTTTTGCTTCAAGCGCCTCAGAATTTCGGGCCTGAAGTGATTGCGCGGACTATCTCGCATCAAAAACAGAATCGGACTCAACTCTTGGGGGCGTTCGATTTCTATAATCAGACAATGTGCATCAGACAATGTGCCCCACCGCACCGGTCTAATTCACTCGACTATGCCATCACCGGTTGCAATGCCCTTGATGCCTCGGCCCGTTGGACCCAGCTACTTCTCCTTACGGGCTTTCATCGATGCCCATTAACTTAATTCAACGGGCTGAAGCATTCCCCTCCTTCACCATGGCCGCTGCGGGCAAATATGGTTGTTGCATCACGTTATGCTGTGTATACCTGGATTTCGAAAAAACGTATAAAACACTCTCAGCATATTCAACATTCCGAGTATACCCAATAAGTACAACATATTTGCAAGCAGTGACTTGCTTAACATATCCAGCATTCTCGACATTCTGATTACTGCCAGAATCCGACTAATGCATGCAAAAATGCACTATTTGAGCCCAATAAAGCTTTAGCTGAGTCCGAAACTTGTGGTATTTTCAGTATGCTCAGAATGTTGGGCAATTTCAGTATTACTGGTATGCAGAGTATGCTCATTCGGGCCGTGCTTTGTAATATTGCCCCATCACCCTCATTTCAACCTCATGAAAATTATCACTTTTGCCAACCATAAGGGAGGGGTTGGTAAAACCACTTCCACGCTGACGGTCGGTCAGGAGCTGGCCCGCCGCGGGCAGCGGGTGCTGTTCTTGGACTGCGACCCGCAGCACAACCTGACCATGAGTTTTGCCGCTAACGTGGCCACTCATCTGGGCACCGTCATCAAGGGCGAGCGCACGCTTAAGCAAATCATCGTCGGGGTGGGGGAGGGGATGGGCCTGGCCGGGTCAGCCCGGGAGCTTACGCAACTCGAAAAGATACTGGGGCAGCAGCCCACCTACCAGTTCTTCCTGCGCGACCAGTTGGAGGACGTAGCGAACGACTACGACTACGTGTTGATTGATACGCCCCCCGCGCTCACCAGCCTCACTTACGCGGCCCTAGTGGCCAGCGACGCGGTGTTTATTCCCGTGCAGCCCGAGTTCTACGGCTACGAAGGCCTGACTACGCTGCTGGATGCCTGCGCCATCATGGGCAAAAACTTCAACCCCCGTCTGAAGGTCGGTGGGTTGTTTCTAACGAAGTACTCGGCCAGCTACCGCCTCTCGCTGCACCACGACGTGGTGGCCATCATGCGGGATAATGCCGTGACCGGTCCGCTGCTCATGACCACCAGCATCCGGCAAAACGGCAAGCTGTCGGAAGCGCAGATTGAAAAGCAAAACCTGTTTGAGTACGCGCCCACCAGCAACGGCGCCGAAGACTACCGCAACCTCACTACTGAAATCCTCGCCCGTCTATGAGCACCGGCCCCAAAAAACGCTTCGGCAGCACGCTGACCCAGCCCGTTGCCCCCACCCCCGACGAGTTGATGTTCGGGGCCATGAGCCCGCTGCCAGCGGCTCCTGCCCGCGGTTCTAAGTCAAGTCCCCTAGCAGACGCGCCCGCACCGGCCGGTCCCAGCGGGCGCTGGGTGCCCTTTGGGTCCTACGTACGCGACGAAACGTACCTGCAGCTCAAGCAGGCGGAGTACTGGGAGCCTGGCTTCGAAATCCGCCAGTTCTTAGAAGACACCCTGCAAGCCGCCCTGGCGCAGCTGCCCGCCGCGCAGCGGACGCTACCCGCTCCCGTGCTGGAAAAGCTGCTCAAAACAAACCGCAAGCTGCAGTCTCCAGTAGCCGAGCCTTAAAAATCACTGTCGTAGAGAGTGCAAGGAGGCATTTGCGACGACTACTGCTGCAAATGCTTCTCAAGCTGCTGCTGATATTGCATATTTCCGCCATTGAATCGCAAAAAGCGATTCAATGCAAATGACTTTTTACTCAAGTACAAAATCATAACCCGCTGACTACCAATATATAGTATAAAAGAGTACAAGCGCCTAGGAATGCTGTTGCGCTTTGTACTTTTTTTGACTTTTATCCGATTGGGTTGCTACAAAATAGACGCTTAAAAAAACTCCCTAGCTAGTTTTTTTTAAACTCAAATTATAATATTAGTATTATAGGCTCCAGAACTCATTGGCAAACAATAATTTATGGGCCTAGGTTGCTACAAAAAGGACGCCAGGTTGCTACAAAATAGACGCCAGGTTGCTACAAAATAGACGCTTGCGGATTTCAGGTTGCTACAAAAAGGACGCTACCCCGCCAAGTTGCTACAAAAAGGACGCTAGGTTGCTACAAAATAGACGCTGCGCGGACCTAGGTTGCTGCAGAAGAGACGCTGCTGAACGCAGGTTGCTACAAAAAGGACGCTAGATTACTACAAAATAGACGGCTGTTGCTCTCCAGTGCCCCGACCTATCCCCCATGAAAAAGCCGCCCAAACAGAACGCCGACAAAATAGTAGCCCAGCACAACGCGCTCGTCAACGCGCGCTTCAGCTTCGTGCCCCTGCAGATGCGCCTGTTTCTGGCGCTGCTTGCCCGCATCAGCCTAGACGATACCGAATTCAAGGAGCACGTTATCCCGGTCAGCGAATTACTCTTTGAGCGACATGGTGGTTCGGCTTACCAGCAACTGGACGAGATGTGCGACGACATTACCTCTTTCAAACTGTACATCGAAATACTGGAGGACGGCACCCGCAAACGCCGGCGGCGACCCAAGTACGACTACATCCCGCTGATGGCCAAGGCGGGCTACGACGGGGACCTGGGCGGGATAGTGGCCGCCTTCAATCCCCTCATCATGCCCTACCTGCTGCAGCTGCGCGAAAGCGGCAACTTCACCCTGGCCGACCTAGACGAGTTGCGCAAGCTGAAAAGCCCCAGTTCGGTGCGCATATACTGGCTACTGAAAGAGTATTCGGACTTTGGGCAGCGAACCGTCACGCCGGAGCAGCTGCGCTTCATGCTCAACATCGCCGAGAACGAATACCCGCGCTTTAGCAACTTCAAAGCGCGGATACTGGACCGGGCGCAGCTGGAACTGGCGCGCACCGACATGCCGTTCACCTACGAGCTGGAACGGCACAACCAATTGGTGCAGCGCATCAAGTTCCTTTTCGGTTATGACGCGGCCAACATTGGCTCATATGAACCAGCAGAAGTACAGGGCACTCAAAGTACTGAAAAAACAAAGCTTTCTCAACATTCTGAAAATGTTGAGAAAGCTCTTGTTGAGGAGCCTGCCTGGGTTCAGGCATTACGGTTAATAGGGGTAAGTCTGCGCAGCATCAAGCAAATCACGAAGCAATTGGAAGCAAAGGAATACCCCCTGGAATACGTTGATTTTGTATTGTCGCGGATTGGCAAGCAGCACCAGTTGGGGAAGGTAAAGAAACCAGCAGGTGCAGTTTACAAAGCGTTGGTGGAGAAGTACTTGCTAGAAGAATACTTGACTGGGCAACGAGCCCCCAAGATGATTCCAGACAAAAGAACCAGCGTTGCTACGAAGGGAAAGAGGCCAATACTGGAGGAAGTTGCTTTTCCGTTGCGGGAAGTGCGGGATATGTACGAGAACCCCGGGCCGTTTCTAAAACGACAGCTGCAGGCACCCACTTTTGAGCTACACCTAGAGGCTATCTATTTAAGTCAGGGATTCGCCCTTGTAAAGCGTGATGGGGAGGACTGGCTGATTAAAACTACTCTTTCATAACTCCGGTAGGGTGATACTACCACCAGCCCTTTAACTGCGGTGTCGGCAGCTAAACCCCAGGGGAGGCTCCAAACCGGAATACGAGCCATCCTTCACCACTATCCAACTGCCAATGAGCCAAGCGCCGCCCGTCATTACGCCCATCCACATCCAGCGGGCGAAAGCGGCCCTGCACGATGCCGGCATTCCCATAGCGGTGGGCAATCAGGCCCTGGATCTGGCCACCGCTTATTACAACGACACCCCGCAGTTCAGCCATTCCGATGCCTTGCGCCGGGAGCGCAACCGCATTCAGGACGAATTGGAAACCGTCAGCAGCCAGTTGCAACAGGAGCGTCACCAGACGCGGCGGCTGGAACAGGAGTTGACGGCCCTACGGCAATTGCCCAAAGCGCACCAAAACAAAGCCTATAAGCTGCGCAAGCAGCTGCGGGCGATACTGGCCGTGCTGCAACACCCCCAGGCGAAGGAGACGATCAAGCTCAAAAACATCGCTCAGTTGGTCACCGGGGCGTTGGTAGGGGAGGTGGAAGACCCGACGCAGGAGGCAGTAGCGTAAGGATTCGGAAGGATGATGACCCGTGGCAGCGGGGCCGCGCCAACCACGCCCCGTTTCGGTTACGACCGGCCAACCGGTTCACACCCGTTCCCGAGGCGAGCATGCACTGACCAGCGGGTAAACCTTCCGTGCCCCGTCGTCGTTTGCGGCCTGAAAAGGAGCACGGCTTTGTTCTCTTCACCTGCCTCGTCAACCCCTCCCTCGCCTCCCGTTCGCGGCCCGGGCCCCCAGCCATGGCGAAGTCAACCAGAAAGCGTCTGCACCTGCGCGCAGGCAACCACCCGCGCGCAGCGCCTCCCCGGCCGCGAGCGACCCGCCCGGGGCACGCTGCGCGCGGAAAGCACCCGGTTGGGGGAGCAGCGAAGGGGCTGCGCTCCGGGCCGTTTTCGTCCGTTCCGGCGCCCCGGCCTTTTCGTCACGCCGTGTTTGCTTCTGAAGCCGAATACGACCAATCCGTGGCGAGCGTCGTGGCCCGCATTCGGAGCGGACAGGTCAGGGCCCGCACCCCGAAGGATAGCAGTTGACAAACCCATTTATTACCCGCTCGCTGACTTACAGGAGCGCATCAGAAAAGGGTGGGGCCGTCGAGTTGAGCGGCCGGCGGCACGGGTTCGGTCGGCATGGGTAATCCGGGTAGGGGCCGCCACTGTCCCACACCTTCTAATGCGCTCCAAAAATGACCGTTTTTTGGCCTCATGCGACTTGAGCGTACGCTTTTCCCTCCGTTATGAGCTGTCACGCCCTTGGGCAGGGGCCGCCTGAGTCCCCCGGAGCACCGGAGCAAAGCCGATGCGTGCTGGCCGATGGCGAGCGCTTCCGCCACGAATCGTTACTTTCGTATTTATATTCAACGATTTAATATTCAACGGTTTAAAATCCTTCCTTTTTTATGCCCCCACGCACTACCCGTACCGCCTTCTGGAAAAATAATCGCCCCCTGCTGCTGGCTGCCCTGCTGGCTGGGGCCGGGGCCTTGCCGGCCACGGCACAAACCGGGTACGCCCTGCTGGGCGGCCAGGCCTTCACCTACCACCTGGCGACCTTTAACCCCACGGCACCCGGCGCCTTCGCGGCGACCGTGACCCTTACGGGCCTGGGCAGCGGCCAGGACCTCGTGGGCCTGGATGTGCGGCCGGCGACCGGGCAGTTGTACGCCTTGGGCTACGTGCCCAGCCGCCAGCAGGCGCAGCTCTACACGCTGAACCCGGCGACGGGCGCCCTCACGGCCGTGGGCAGCGCCCAGCCCGTGCCCCTGGGCACCAGCCGCAGCCTCGTGGGCTTCGATTTTAACCCGACCGCCGACCGCCTGCGCGTCACGGCCGGCAACGGGGCCAATGTGCGGCTCAACCCCGACACCGGCGGCCTGGCGGCCACCGACAGCCCCCTGGCTTACGCCCCCACGGATGCCAACGCCGGGCAAACGCCCCGCGTCAGCGCGTCGGCGTATACCAACGCCTACGTGGGCAGCCCGGCCACGACGCTCTACGACCTCGACCAGACGGCCAACCGCCTGGTTATCCAAAACCCGCCCAACAACGGTACGCTTAATACGGTCGGCGCCCTGGGCGCGGATGCGCGCGATGGGGCGGCCCTCGACATTTACTTCAACCCCACCACCGGGCAAAACGTGGCCTACCTGTCCATCTCCACCTTTTCGCTGGCGACGTTCACCTTCACCTCCACCCTCTACACGGTGAATCTGGCCACAGCCGCAACTACTTCCCTGGGCGCGCTGGGCAATAACACGGGCGAGCAGGTGGTCGACATTGCCCTTGCCAACCCGGTCGTGCCGGCTCCCCTCGCGGGCCAGCTGGCCTACGCGCTGGCGGGGGCCAACCTGCTTGCGTTCGACACGGCCCTGCCCGGCGCCATCCGCAGCGCGGTGGGCCTCACGGGCGTGAACGCCGGCCAAACCCTGGCGGGCCTGGACGTGCGTCCCCTCACCAACGCCCTCTACGCGCTGGGCTACGATGCCGCGGCGGCAGCCGGGGTGGCCAACGCGCAGGTGTATGCGCTGAATGCCGCGACGGGGGTGGCGACCGCCGTGGGGCCCGCCGTGCGCCTGGAGCTGGGGACGGGCAGCATCGGCCTGGACTTCAACCCGGTGACCGACCGCCTCCGGGTGGTGGGGGCCAACCGCAACAATTACCG
>JAYSZD010001079.1:0-52685 GCA_043738185.1 Hymenobacter sp.
TTATTAGCCCCGTACACGTAGCCAAAGGCCGGGTCGTTGAGGCGGGCATTGGCCGGAGCAGTCACATCAATGGTAAAGTCGATAGTGCCGGGAGTCGGGGTTGGGGTTGAGCCCGGACCGGGCTGGGGGTTGTCGGTTTTGCTGCTGCAGCTGCCCAAACAGCCGCTCACCAGCAGCGTGGCACCGAAGCCGAATAGGTGTAGAAATTCGTCGCGTTTCATACTACTTACAAGGGGTTAATGGCGTGAGTGCCGCGCCTGTGCACACCTACGTAACCCGGCCCGGTATGGGTTTACCGGCGGGCGCCTGTGGCCGGAAGCGTAGCTTTGCAGCCCGCATGAAAACTTACCTCCGCATCCTGCAGTACGCCCGGCCTTTTGCCAGCTTCCTGCCGCTGTATTTCGTCCTGACGATACTGACCATTGTGTTCAGCATCTTCAACTTTACGCTGATTGTGCCGCTGCTCAATGTGCTGTTCAACCAAACCGGGACGGCCACCGAAATACCCAAATCACTCCCGGGCTTCTCGCTGAGCGCGCGCTTCATCACCGATGCTTTTTACTATTACTTTGGGCAGGTAATTGCGGCTTACGGGCGCATGGGGGCACTTTCGTTTGTGTGCGGGGCGGTGGTGGTGTCGGTGTTTTTCAGCAATCTGTTTCGCTACCTCAGCCTGCGGCTGATTGCCACCGTGCGGGCCCGCGTGATTCGCGGCCTGCGCCTCGATTTGTACCAGCGCATGCTGCAATTGCCGCTCAGCTTCTTCGGCGGCGAACGCAAGGGCGACCTCATGTCGCGCTTCACCAGCGACGTGCAGGAGGTGGAAACCTCGGTGGTGAACACGCTCACCGGCGTCATCCGCGACCCGCTCACCATCATCTTTTACTTCGTGGTCCTGTTCACGATGTCGGCCAAGCTTACGCTGTTTTCGCTGATTCTGCTGCCGATTTCAGGCGGCATCATCGCCACGGTTTCCAAGCGGCTGCGGCGGCAGGCCAAACAAAGCCAGCAAACGCTGGGCACCATGCTCTCGGTGATTGACGAGACGCTGGGCGGCGTACGCGTCATCAAAGCCTTCAATGCCCAAAAGTACATTTTGGGCAAGTTCATGGCTCAGAACGACCAGTACGCCCGCACGTCGCGCAACATCGACAACACCCGCGACTTGGCTTCGCCATTCTCCGAATTTGCCGGGGTTTCGGTGGTGGCGGGCTTGCTCTATTTTGGCGGCTCGCTCGTGCTCGGCGGGGAGTCGGACCTCACGGCGGCGAAGTTCATTGGCTACATCATTCTGTTTTCGCAGGTTCTGACACCAGCCAAGGCCTTGTCGTCGTCGTTTGGCAACATCCAGCGCGGCCTGGTGGCGGGCGAGCGGGTGCTGAGCATCATCGACATTGAGCCAGCTATTCGGGACCGGCCCAACGCAGCGGTGCTGCCGCCTTTTGAGCGCGAAATCGAGTTCCAGAACCTGCAGTTCAGCTACGGTGAGACGCCGGTATTGTACGATATTAACCTGAAAATCCGCAAGGGCAGCACGGTGGCGCTGGTGGGCAGCAGCGGCGGCGGCAAAAGCACCCTGGCCGACCTACTGCCGCGCTTCTACGACCCCGGCGCCGGCCAAATCCTGATTGACGGGCACGACCTGCGCGGCTGTACACTGCATTCGGTGCGCGACCAGATGGGCATTGTGACGCAGGAAAGCATCCTGTTCAACGACACCATTTTTAATAACATCCGCTTCAATACCCAGGCTACCGAAGCCGAAGTCATAGAAGCCGCCCGCATTGCCAATGCCCACGAATTTATCCTGGCCAGCCCCGAGGGCTACCAGACCGTCATTGGCGACCGGGGCTCCCGGTTGTCGGGCGGGCAGCGGCAGCGGCTGAGCATCGCACGCGCCATTCTGCGAAACCCGCCAATTCTGATTCTGGACGAAGCCACGTCGGCCCTCGACACCGAGAGCGAGAAGCTGGTGCAGGAGGCCTTGCAGCGCCTGATGCAGAACCGCACCTCGCTCGTGATTGCCCACCGCCTGAGCACCGTGCAGCACGCCGACGAAATCGTAGTGCTCCAACACGGCCGCATCGTGGAGCGCGGCACCCACGCCGACCTGGCGCGGCGCCCCGGCGGCGTGTACCAACGCCTGAGCTCCATGCAAACCAATGCCGCGCTGGTTTGATGAGCCAATAGCTTTCTGCCCTCAGCTGTTATCCCTTTACTTCTCATCCAATAATCCGCTAAACAGCTTCGATAGCTGTTCAATGCTAACTATTAACTGCTAACTGACCTTTCTTATGCTCGGCAAAAATCGATTTCGTTGGTTTCTCTATTTGGTGGGGGGTATTGTGCTGGTACGGCTGCTTTATAACCTGGGCTACCGGGCCGTTAACGACCGGCTCAACGCAGCCACTGAAGTGCCGGCGCAAACGCCCAAGGTCAGCCGTGAGGGCCAGGGCCTGCGCGGCATCATCGTCGACCCGGCCGATTCGGTAGAAGTGGCCGACACTGCCGCGCAGGCCCGGTAACTCGGTTAATAAGCGCTATTTTGCCGTTGTTTTCCAAGTCTGCTGCTTTTGGCGGGCGTGTTTCCTCCACCTTATTCTGTTTTCGTCATGCTCGCTCTCAAACGTATTATTACCGTCGCCGTGATGGTTTACCTGCTGCTGGCGCTGCTGTTTGTTCTGGCTCCGGCCGTACGCACCACCGTGATGGGCATGGGCGCGGAGTTGTCTGACCTGGCCCGGGAGAAAAGCTTTTACTACACGCTGTTCGTGGTGGGCGCCATCATTCTGGCCCTGCATCTGGTGACTGAAAACCTCGACAGCGTACTGTTGCGCCGTTCCGTAACCCAACACGAGAACCGCATCAACGAACTCAAGGCCAAACTTTACGACCACCAGCAGCGCGGCCCGGCGCCGGTTGTGGCGCATACGGGCAGCACCATTGACGGCCGAACCCTGGAAATGCAACCGCCGCTGGGCAGCAATGCCACCGACCACCTCCCCCAGCCCATTTTTCCGCAGCGCGACCCCAGCCTGAGCAACACCCCGCCGGCCGAACGCCCGCCGCTGTAGCCCACCCGGCCCTTCGCTCCTGCTCTTCCCGCTCCTGAATACCTCTCAGTGCCCGACCACGCCCTCCTGCTCCCCGACCTCATCCGCGCCGAATTGGCCGAAGCCCGCCACGTGCTCGACCAGTTTCTGGCGGCCCCCACCAACCTGGCCCGCATTGCCGCAGCAGCGGAACTGTTTGCCCACAGCCTGCGCAACGGCGGCAAGATTCTTACTTGCGGCAACGGCGGCAGCCTCTGCGACGCCCAGCATTTCGCCGAAGAGCTGAGCGGCCGCTACCGCGAGAACCGCCGCGCGCTGGCCGCCATCGCCCTCACCGAGGCCTCGCACATGACCTGCGTGGCCAATGACTTCGGCTTTGAGTTCGTATTCAGCCGCTTCGTGCAGGCCCTGGGCCGGTCCGGCGACGTGCTGCTGGCCATCAGCACCAGCGGCAGCTCGCCCAACATTCTCCGGGCCGCCGAGGCCGCCAAGGAGGCCGGCATGCTCGTCGTTTCCCTCACCGGCAAGGACGGCGGACAACTGGCGGGCCTCAGCGACGTGGAAATTCGGGTGCCGCACTTCGGCTACGCCGACCGGATTCAGGAGGTTCACATCAAGGTAATTCATATCCTGATTATGTTGATTGAGAAGCTGGTGATTGGTGAGGTGGTAAAATAGGGAGGTAGCGAAGAAGTCAGAAAGATGTATAGTAGGTTTGTAAGTCTTCTGAAAATCACTGCATAACCAATCTACCATGCTCACCAAAACATTCGGCTCGGCCGTGCAGGGCGTCAACGCCTACACCATCACCATTGAAGTGGTGGTGACGGCCGGGACGTTGTTTTACGTGGTGGGCTTGCCGGATAATGCCATCAAGGAGAGCCAGCAGCGCATTGAGGCGGCGCTGAAGCTGCGGGGCTACCGCATGCCGCGCACCAAAGTGGTAGTGAACATGGCCCCGGCCGACATTCGCAAAGAAGGCGCGGCCTACGACTTGCCCATTGCGCTGGGCATTCTGCACGCCTCGCAGCAGCTGAATACGGAGAAGCTGGGGGATTATATTATTATGGGTGAAATGTCGCTCGATGGCGACCTGCGGCCCATTCGGGGCGTGCTGCCCATTGCCATTCAGGCCCGCAAGGAAGGTTTCAAGGGCATCATCCTGCCCAGGGAAAACGCCGAGGAGGCCGCCATCGTCAACAACCTCGACGTGATTGCCGTGGGGAGCATGCAGGAGGCCATCGACTTCTTTGAAGGCCGGCTGGAAATTACGCCCACCGTGGTGGACACACGGGAGCTGTTCCAGCACGCCGTGAACAAGTACACCGCCGATTTTGCCGACGTGCAGGGCCAGGAGAACATCAAGCGGGCGCTGGAAATAGCGGCGGCTGGCGGCCACAACGTGATTATGATAGGGCCGCCCGGCGCGGGCAAAACCATGCTGGCCAAGCGCCTGCCCAGCATCCTGCCGCCCCTGAGCATGCAGGAGGCGCTGGAAACCACCAAAATTCACTCGGTGGCGGGCAAGCTGGCGGGCGGCGGCTTGCTAAGCTCGCGACCGTTCCGGGCTCCGCACCACACCATTTCGGATGTGGCCCTGGTGGGCGGCGGCAGCTGTAAAAAGCCGAACCCAATGAGAAACTGTCATACCTAATGAGAAACTTCCGAACCCGATGAAAAATTATCAATCTATTTTTTCTTCTAAATAAAAAAGAGTTGAGAGTTGGCATCCACGTTCGAGAAGGTACTCCAGATGAAGTGGATATTCTGTACAAGCTTATACTTGTTGGTAAGCCATTTCAAAAAGTTGGTATTGGGACTTGTCACATAATCTGTTACTTCCAGCCTTGGCTAGTAGTTCAGAATATCCCTGCAAGTGAAGACATTATCAGCTATGCAATAAGCAGTGTATATGCTGGCAAGCTTATCTGTGGCACAATTTGGACACACGATAAAGACTCAGGGAAAAAGGAGAGCTACATCCTACCTACTGACTGTTATACGTTCAACACAAGTCCGGGTACGCTGTATGCCCAGCGGCTCAAGCATGTTCTGAGCGCAGAAGCTTTGTCTCCTTCAAAATTCTGGAAGATTCATAACGATACCTGGGTAATATGCGTCAATTCTGGCCATAAAAAGATTATCATCCCATATTTTGAGTTATTGCGTGTACTCTTTTACAATAAGAGTCTGCGTTTGACGGATTATATCTTTTCGCAAAAACCTATTAACTCTTTATGCAGCCCGCTTATATTTCCCGATAGAAACAATTTTCTTACAGGCAGGTATTGCATTGCTGCGGCAAAATGCTCATACTCAGAAGCCAGACTTTTAGGTTGTCTTCTGTTTGACCCCCAACTAATTTATGCATTTAATGCATCGCAGGCCTATTGGCAGGTTACTGCTTCCAAAAACGGTGTCTTACTGGCAGATAAAGCCGATAGTATGCCCGTAGGTGACTTCGGCACGTCATATTTCAGTGCAAGCGGCTATAACTTCTCGCACGACAAAGAGGAATACTTTTGGGTACACAAGCTTACAGTTATTCAGTACAATTATAAATTCGATACACTTCTTTATTATCCGTTGGAGAGTGCAGCGGTGGATAAAAATAAAAACACAAAAAAGAAATCAGCTACCAAAGACAAAGACCTCACAGAATGTCCGGATATGTTCCTTTTGCCTAAGCAAAGGTTAATTCGGTCCGAAATGAGGAATTGCTTTCCTGAATCAGTGCCAGAGGAAGTCAGTTATGGGGTTTCTCATTCACCCACCACAAGGCATTGGGAAAATGTTATTCAAAATACTAGTCTGCTTCCACTTGTTATAACCAGATTACCGTGGGCTGCATTATCCCTGCGTCCATCGGATTATTTCGCGCGCTATGATACATTAAAAATATCCGCGAGACACTTGGATGCATCTGCTGACATAAAAGCGTTGCTTACAAATGCGTTTCGCAAGTTGATTCGTGAATTTAAATCAAAAAATTATTCGATAAAATACCTTGAGCTTAATAATTCCAAGCAGGAATTCGGGAAACAATTGTCTGTTTTGCCATTAAATAGGCACCCGCCGATGTCCATAACTGCTTATCATGGGCAAATACAACATTTTCCACTTGTAGAAATAACCCTAACCAACGCCTTACTCTATATTGCTCAGCCCTTTCCCGAATACAATCCTGAATTAATTCTGCTTTTTATTAAGCAGAATCTTATCCAGCCTATATCCTCGGAATGGAATACCTTATTAAACGAAATAACGCCTGTTCATCATGAAAGAGACCTTAAGAAATTCTACAGGCGAATTCATCTTGTGCAGGTAAAAAAAATTTCATCTAACACTGCTCTCCTGGCCCTACCAGTTCCCAGCGGTGTGATTAAAGTAGAAGACTGCATCGGTTTGACCGACCATATTGTAGAAAGTTTCAGAAAGCGATTAGAGTTTGTCCTAGCTGTGTCTTTAAAATATCCCCAAGGTCTTACACCTGAGCAGCAAAGGAAAATAACACGTTTAAGTAAAAATATATGTAGGGCGCCCAAATGGATATGGGAGTCCAGAATTATAAACATGTGGCGTGAAATGGCTCTCCGCAAAGCTTGAAACAGTCCTGTCGTCCGACACCCCTATAATCCCTGACAAATACTGCCAGCGGAACACTGTAGAAGTGGGACTAAGCCCCCAGTATTGCTGGAGCGTTAACACTCCGGGCTTGTCTGATTAATCCACGTTACAGAGCGTGATTTCCAGCCGCAGCGACGCATTGGTAGTTTTGCAGCAGTTCGAAAGCAGTTTAGCCGCAAAGCGGCGGTATTTTCTTCGGGCGAAGGTGCCGCCGCTTTGCGGCTTCAATCAGCCAGCTACCTTTTTCCCCACCAATGCATCGCCGCGTTGCGGCTTAACTGGACTACTCCGGGTAATTAACCATATGAAGCCTAGCTGGATTTCAGGCTTTACCTCAAGCACATAGCAGCATCATTAGGTGATAAGATAACTTATCATGCTGTCTTATTATCCAGCCTGGGTGCTAAAGCTAAGGTTTGAAATACTTGGAGAATGGCCACTAACGAGGCCGATACCGCCCGCAGGGATGCTGCCCCAGCTTAATCGCCGCAGCACGGGGCAACGCTTTAACCGTGCACGTACACCAAGCCAGGCCCTCACAGCGGACCGAGGTGTGATAGGCGTAGGAGGCTGAGCCCTGACAGATATACACTGCATTGGGAGGCAGCATCGCGGCCATCAACTAAAATAAGAGCCCGACACAAGTATTGAGCATAAAGTCAGGCTTCTTAGTATTGTATTATAAAGGCATTAAAAATACTAAATTAACAAGTAGTGGCGGTCGGCCACCAAAGCCAGTGATTCAGCTGTGTTTGGATTAGGAACTGTCCTCAATTGGGGTCCTGTTTCCGATGCATGAATGTAGACCGCACCTTGCTGACGGATTCGATGTGGGCCGAACTGGCGCCACTGCTGCCCGGCCAAGCCGGGCGTCGCGGGGTCACGGCCCGCGACACGCGGGGCTTCGTCGAAGCCGTGCTGTGGCTGGGGCGAACCGGGGCCCCGTGGCGCGACCTGCCGGCGCACCTGGGCCACTGGCACCGGGTGTACGTGCGGTTTGCCCGCTGGCGCGACAAGGGCGCGTGGGAGCAGGCGACGGCGTGGTTAATACGCCACAGGCGCCGGCTGCCGCACGCCCGGCAGCGCCAGGTGCAAGTGGATTCAACCAGCATCCGGGTGCATCAGCAAGGAACGGGCGCCGAAAAAAAAACGGCGACCAAGCGCTCGGCCGCAGCCGGGGCGGCAACACGGGCAAGCTGCACTTGACCACGGACGGGGCCGGCAACGTGCTGGGCTGGCAACTGACGGCCGGCACGGCCGGGGACGCCCCGCAGGCCGCGTCCCTGCTGGCCCCGTGGCTGGCTCCCGCGCAGCAGGTGGTCGCCGACGCCGCCTACGACAGCGACGCGCTGCGCCACGCGATTGCCGCCGCCGGGGCCATTGCCGTCATCAAGCCCAACCCGCGGCGCAAAAACATGCCCCATTTCGACCCGCTGGCTTACCGTTCGCGCCACCACATCGAGCAGACGTTCAGCAAAATCAAGCAGTTCAGGCGGCTGGCGACTCGCTACGACAAACTCGACCGCTCCTACGATTCTTTCCTCTGTCTGCGCATCATGACGCTCTGACACAATTGAGAACAGCTCCTAGGGCACAAATGAAAGTCAAAGTGTGGGCTGTGGTTCCCTGTTGCCGAACTCATTAGCGTAGTATTGAGCCAACAACCAACGACGGCGTACGCAGGAATACATATAAGGTGGTCAACAAGGGCGGGATGTGATGATTCAGTTTTGCTGATGTCCCAGGGCCGATAATCACTCCACTCTTTTAACAATCCTCAGGCCTTCTTGTCCACAAGAAGACGGTCTTCCACCTGTCGAAGTAATTCGGATGCCTCTATCTGCAGAGCAGCAGCCAGACGAAAAATGGTAGTCAGCGAGGCCTGCTTGCTCCCTGTTTCCAATTGGGAGATGAAGGTCCTGTCCAAACCGGATTCGTCGGCCAGAGCTTCCTGTGAAAAGCCTTGAGCTTTGCGCATTTGCCTGACGACCAAGCCGAACGCCTTAATTGGTTCGCCGCTCATATGGGCGGCAAGCTACCGGGACCTTATATCCGGCTGTTGTTGTCAGTAGTCTACAAAAAGAATGTAAATTGCGCCTTCTGCTAAGCGCAGGTCGCAACACTCCCCTCTAAGATTTCTATTACTCATGCAAACTGACGCGCACCCTATCGCTCATTTCGTCACCCGAATGGCGAATATTAATGGCAATCAAGAGCCTTTTGAGATAGAAGTCACCATCCGCCGGGCGGGTTCCGGACCCATTATCGACAACGAGCCTCCCTTAGTCTCGGATACCAGCCGCAAAGGTTCTCCCTACATCCACGCCTTCACCACTAACCTCAGCGAGGCCAACAAGCAGGGATTGGATAATATGGCTTATTGGGGCATTGGCCCCAGAAAATCTAAGACTTACCTCATGAACCAAGCATTGGCACAGTATCTGGCACAGTTCAAAGAATCCAAGCAGCCTGTCCCTATTGAAGAGTCATAGGTTAACTCCAAAGTTGTTAACAAGCTGCGTTTGCCACCATACTCATTAATGGCAGGAGCGGCACCGTTGTGCACCAGTTACACTGTTCGCAACCACCCAGCAGCAACGACACCTTCGGTTTGAAACACTCCCCCCCCCCCTTTTTGACCTCCTGTTTTTTATCTTCTACTTCCCTCAAAATGACAAATTACTCTTCTCCGGCCGCGTTTTTTATTCTCGCTGGATTACTACTGGGTGGTTGTACGGACTCCGGTTCTTCAACCGAAAAAGAGAGTGAGAATGAAATAGCATCGACCGCAACTGCTGTAAGGACCAGCGGCACCCAAGCCGACTCGCTCGGCGGCATTCCCGGCCATAAGTTTGGCGAACCGCTGAGCGCTTTCCCCGGCCTGGAGCTGAACCCCGCGCAGCCGACGCCCGGCGTGCAGGCCTACTACTACCCGGACGGCAAGGGCGAGCCCGGGTGGTTCGGCAAGCGCAAAAAGGAGTGGGGCGGCGAGTTTTATACCCTGTATAAGTTCAAGGACGGCAAATTCGTCGCCTTTACGGCCATCGCCTACGGGGATGCACGCAAGGTCCTGCGCGAGCAGGCGACGTATTTGTTCGGCCCGGGCAAGCAGTACCCGACCGGCACGAACTGGGAAGGGGAGCAGGTACTGGCCTACATCGCGCCCCAGCAGGGCATGAAGCCGGCCGAGGTGCTCGAAGTGCAAAGCCAAGACTTCGTAAAAGCCCAGGCCACGGCCCAGGCCGACCGGCTCAAGAAGGAGAATGCCCTATAAGATTGGAGCTATGAGGAGCATTCTGTTCCTTACCCACGACAATTGCTTGTGCATATCCTTGGCAGCAGAGAAATAAATGGTGGCCGATGTGCTTCCGTTCCAGTGATTTAAGGCTGGTTTGCCCGGTGAACCGGCGGGACTCCTGCAACAGGTGTTCGCTGTATCGAAATGCAGCACACTGTGTGCGGAAGCTACAGCGTCATGACAAACCCTTGTCGCGCGGCTTTTTCAACAATAAGGCGCAGCCGGGAAGCTTTGTAAGCTCCGACAGGAGCCGGTTCGCGCATGGCTGTTCTGACAAACTCTACGTCCCGCAACGGCAGTGCCCGATGTTTTTGCTCCCATTGAAACAGGGCACTCACTAACTCCGGGGTAACCGGATAAACGGTCCCTGCGGCTTTAATCGGAGCTGCGGTCACCAAAGCTGACGAGCGTGCGTAAACTTCCTCAAGTAACTGTGGGTGCTTTTCGAGTATCAGGTCCACGACCCCGCGCCCGGTTTCAATTTCACTGTCGGTAAACCGGCGGTTTTTGGTGATGCTGCGGGCGATGCTATTACAGCGGTCACGCCTATGCGGGCTCAGCTCACCGGTCTGCCGGCCCCACATCTCCATTGCTTCCCAGGCTTCGGCACCCAGTCCGCGCAGGGACTCCTCTTCCTGCCGGCGCTCTTCGGCTGCCATTTCATTTTCATCCTGGCTGAGACGCTTTCTCTGCTGATGCGCGTCAGCCAAGTCGTCACTCAACCTGTCCAGCAATGCTTGTCGCTTGTCATTGGGAAAGGGCATGGCCAGCAGGTCACCCCAGCAATCCTCCTGCTTGGCACGCTCACTGACCAGCTTGGTGCCGGCATTTTGAAGCAGAAATTTATCAATAACTGGCAGCAGCCGCTGAATGGTATCACGCAGGGCATCTGATATGGCCTGCTGCTTCCAGATTTTGAAAAGGTCTATCCGGCCGCCGGTTACGTGGTTGAGCCACGCCAGGGTGTAGGGGACAGTCAGAAATTTATAGTCTCCCGTTTTAGAAGCGCCCCGTCCATATTCTTTATCAGCTGCCTGAAACAGAATAAGTTTTGCTACCAGGTCTTCAAAGAAAACAGTGTTGGGAATGAATTCCTTATCTGTCTCTTTTTTCTTCTCCAACTTTTTTTTCAGGAATTCAGAATAGTTTTTCTGAGCCCCCCGGGCCACCATCCAAGGCAGACCGTTCCACATATGCTCCATCTTCGCAACTGATTCTTTCGTGAATAGCTGCTCGCGGGGATTCTGATACTTGAAAGCTTTCTGACGGGCCGGGCTGGCTTCGCGGTTCAGCGCTACCTTGTATTGCCCCCGGGCCCGCTCAAAAAACCACCGCGTCTGGGCAGGAGAAGGCGCAACGGCAGGAGCCCAGCAGGAACGGGAGATTTTTTCCAGCTGGCGGTTGAAGGTATTATTAGCCGATAAGTCGGCGGGATGAATACCGTTCTGGGAGTTGGCGTACATTGAGATGAGTGGCACCATCTCCTCCATTTCCTCGGGCCGGCGCAGCACCGTCAGCTTCATCTGCACGAAAACAGATTCGATTTCAGCATCTTTATCCTGACGTTGCGTGCGGAATATGGCTGCCGTGGTCTGTCCACCATTGACGATTTGCAGGTCGCTCAGCTTGTATATCCCCCAGCCACCGCCGGGCAGCTCCCGGATGTCAGCCACTTCAGCCGTCGCTGTGATGCCATTGTTGTAGGCCAGAAAACGATGCGGCGTGGTGCGGATGGTCTTACGGATGGCCTGATTGACCCCGCCCGTGAAATCAAGAAAAGACCGGACAT
The DNA here is from genome assembly GCA_043738185.1 of Hymenobacter sp. Taxonomy (GTDB): domain Bacteria; phylum Bacteroidota; class Bacteroidia; order Cytophagales; family Hymenobacteraceae; genus Hymenobacter. The sequence goes on from JAYSZD010001079.1 coordinate 11,768, forward strand.
TCTGCTCAAGTAACCGGGCCCCATGCTCGGCATACAGTGCGGCCAGCAGCGTACCGGGCACAATGGCAAGGCAGGTCTGGTAATCGTCGTTATTCACCGGCATCGGCAGGCAGGACAGGGGCTGACTATAGAGCTGTACAAAATCTATTTCAATGGGTTCGCGCCGGTTATTACTTGTCCAGAGACGGTAGAAACGGTCCAGGTCCCATAGCTGGTACTGCACTATCGCCTTTCCCAGGGTTCTGTTGGGGATGACAGTGTCAGAGGTAAGACGTGCATTAGTCAGAATAAAAATCCTGACCCGCACCAGTTCCTTGGCATGGTCGAGAAGAATCTGGGCCAGTTCAAAAATGGGTTCCGACTCGTCAATCTCATCACGATATCCATTGAAAATGTTCTTCAGAAATCGCTCCGACTGATTGGCCGCTTTGGTAACCTCATCCTTCGGAAAAGAGCGCAGTTCAATGCCCTCCTGAAAGAAAGTGATGAACAACGCCAGCTCTTCCAGATTCTCACTCAGTGCATACCCGTTGATTTTATGCTGTATCTGCCGGGCCTTGTTATGTTTGATGCTGGTACAGACACGGGCATTTTCGGTCTCGCCGGCATCGGCCAAGAGGCCGGTAAGGTACTCGGTGGCTTTTTCTTCCAGGGAGGCACCCTCCTCTTCAGATTCGATGTCGGCCAAGGTGCGTACTTCCTGGTTGAGGTCGGACAGGAAGCGGAGGAGTTCGGGCTGGTCAGCCATCGGATATAGGAAAATTAAGGCAGAGAACTGGTCAGCTCGGAAAACAAGTGCCGGTACGGAAGCAACGCGGCAAGCTCAACAGTGTAGTTGACGCTGCCGATGGCAGCAGGGATATCCGAGGCGCGCAGGCGGGGCATTGCCCCGGTTACCCGGAAGGTATGCTCGTGCCGGACCATAAAGCCCTCTGTTGTGTAAAGGCCGGACTGTGCATGGAAATAGCCGGCGAGTTGCAGACTGGACTGAAAATGAGCCGCCGCAGAGGCCTCGGCACGAAATATATCTGTCAGGGAGCTTACCAGTTCAGGCAGGGTCTCCCCGGAATCCGGCGCTACAGTCAGAGACAGGTGGTACAGCCAGAGAGCAGCCAGCGGAGCGTCATCAAGCTGGGCCGCATTGCTGACATGAACAGCCTGACCTGCACCAGTGGTCGTTTTGACTTCAAGGGCAACCGCCCCAAACCGGAAATCCTGGGGCTCCCGAAGCGGGCCCACCCAGGCAGCGGCTACCTCACCGACCGGCCGGCCGGCAGCTAAAAGCCGGCGTACCATAAACAGTTCTCCGTAAAGCCCCTGTCGCGCAATTGCCGTCAGGCCACCGGCTGGCACACGTCCAAACAGCTCCTGCCAGCCCGCAATACGGTCGAGGAAGGTTTTGAGCTGATTTGTGCAGTCATCCACAACGGCTACTGTTTCCACAATGTCGTAAGCCAGCACAGCAAACAGGTCCCCTAATTCCGGCTCCGTCAGGCGCAGCGACACGTAAGCGAGCGCAGGGTCATCAGGGTGCTCGACCGGTTCCAGCACAAGGCCGCGGGGCTGGTCGCGCAGGCGTGTGTTACGGGCAAGGTAACGTGGCACCCGCAACAGCAGCAGCCGGGCAGGTGGGTCGCCGGCAGCAGTGCGAAGCAATCCGGCGAAAACAGGAGCGACTCCGGGGCCGGTCAGGCAGGGCAGCATGGTCAGCAATACCGGCTCCGGAGACCGGGATTCCAGTTGCTGCCATAGGGTAGCGGGAGTGCTCATACGGTCGTTTCGGCCTCTTCTTCCTCCCGGTCCAGCTCGTCAGGGTAATCAAATTCCTGATGAAACTGGCTGTTAACCATATACTCAATGCCCTCGTCGCCCGGAATAGCCGGAAAACTGATTGCGTACCCCATGATGGGCGTGTCCGCGGCAAAGCCGCTTATAAGTGTTTTGGTCTTGTAGTCAACAGGGTCCAGGGGATAGAGCAGCAGCAGAGCCTCGCTTGGCGGACGGCGTGCCCGGATGAACGGGCCACTTGGACGGTCCGGGTCTTTGGGGGGGTCAGGAACAGGCGAACCGTTCTTAAGCTTGGTCAGCTGTTTCTGATACTGTTCCTTCCGGAATTCCTTGGTCTGCTCACGCGCCTGCTCCACTTCTGCCTCCGACAGGTCGAGATATTCGTGCTCCCCGCTGATTATATGTGATTTGCTCACCATGTACTCGGCCCCGGTCGGTGTCGAGTCAGTCCGGGCAGTAGTGGTTACCTCCACAGAACTGCCGTTAATATCAAATACGAAGCGCCGCGCTTCAGCCGTATTCTTCTTAGCTTCAATGAGTGCTACCGTCCAGCTGGTCAGATTTCGTTCCTGTTCTTTTTCCCCTATGTAACTGGTCAGTAGCACCTGACTGATATTATCCTGCCCGGTGCGGAATGCCCGCAGAAAATCCAGCACCTTGCCCGCTTGTACCCCCTGCCAGACGTAGGGCTGATTATTCACCGGCTCAGGTTCACCAAGTTTACGCAGCAGTGCATTGGTGGCTTCATAGTTACGGCTGGCACGGGCCGCATCACGGGCAAAAGAATACGTTTCAATCAGGGTATCGGCATAGCTCAGCTTCATGGGCCAGGCATCCCGCAGCTTGTTGGTGGCGGTGATTTGCAGCACCCCTGGCAGCGTCCGGACCTTTAGGCCATACTCACGGGGCGTTTTATTCTGATGCGCCATCACGTCAAACTGCCGGCGCATCTCCTCCGAGGCCAGCGTGATGTGGCGATACCACCGTATCAGCTCTTCACTGGTAAAGAGACGGCACAGGTCCACGTAGCCTGGCCGGTAGCCGAACCAGCGGCCCATCTGCATCAGCGTATCGTACATCTTCGAGGCCCGCAGATAATAGCTGATGCACAGCCCTTCGAGTGTCAGCCCCCGGGAGAGTTTATCCCCGCCCACAGCAATCACGAACAGGCCCTTGACCTTCATTTCCTTCCGCTCATACTCCTCGTAGTTCAAAGGCCGGTGCAACGGCGCATTGCGGTCGGGGGTACCGTGGACAATACGCACCTCGGTGCGGGCCGCGGCCGGCCACAGATATGGTTTCACTTCCTCCCAGGTCTGTTCCACGACCCCGGGGTCATGGTACTGGGTGTCCATGTCAAGCACCGTGCGCGTGACAGGGCGGTAATCGGTGTCCCAGAGTTCATGCAGGTACTCTTCCAGCGGGCCTGTATTGGTCTCCAGCTGGCCCTGGTACTTTTTCAGCAGGGTGTCAAGCAGGTTGCCAAGCCGGTTCTGCCAGTCAGTGAAACGGGTAACGTGTACAAGCATTGAGCTGTGCTGGTCCTGCTGCCCCCGTGCAATGCGGGCAGCACACGACAGAATAAAATGACACACGGCATTTTTGAGGCTCGGGGGCAGGTCGTCGGGCAGGTTAACATCCTTCCTGTGTTTGTCCGGAATGAAATCTTGGTAATCATCAATCTGAATGCGGACAGGCAGCAGGTTCTTCTCCTCGTCATGCGCATCCGGCTCCCCCAACCCGAACATGCGCTCCGGGCCAATATAATTGGAGGGAGCCGGGATGTTGATAATAAAGTCGCGGGGAAACAGGTCCTGACCGACCGAATATCCCTGGTCGCGGATGGTAATGTCCACCCCTGTGTAATCGGCCTCTGCCAGCAGGGGAATGAACACATTGGCAAAGGGAGTAGCAGTATAGCCTACATAAGCCCGTTGCTCAAACAGGGACAGCAGCGCGCGGATGGCCCCGTTAATAGTGGAAACGGCAGCTTTGCTGACATTGATTGAAGCATTATCAGCCTCATCGTCAATCAGCAGCATTGGCAGATTCGTAAGCAACCGCTTGTCGTCGGCCAAGGGCTGTCCCAGACCTCCGAGCCACTCAATGAGTGTGCGCAGCACATGCGCATTCTTTTTGACAATGGCGACAACCGGGTCCTTTCCGTAGAGCGCGACGTTCTGCGCCTCAGCTGCCCGGCGCGTAAAATCGCCGGTAATGTTGCTGGTGGTAATGGAGTGTACCTGCGCATCGTTACTGCGCAGGCCGGCTCCAAGCTGGTGCTTGCGCTGGCTGTGACGACCGATAAAGCCTTCATCCAGTCGCATCTGCGTCTGCTGACGCAGACTGCTGTGAATACCGGTAAGCACGATAACAAGACGAAAACCGGCATCGGCAGCCTTGCATATCAGGCCGGTGTAATTACTGGTCTTACCGGACTGGACGTTGCCCACCACCATACCGCGGCGGTCAAAAGGCTTGCCATCCACCGGGTCGTGAAGACGGTCCAGAATGTCGTCGGTCAGATTATCCATCTGATTAACTGTATCCGGTGCCATCTTCTTATCCAGCAGCAGAAAGTCCCGATAGCGGTTCCAGAAGCGTGCCGGACGTTCCGCCCGGGCAGCACGTACCCAGGGCCGGTACACATCCCGGTCTTCCAGAATACGGTAGTCATGCGAAATGACACTGTAATGGGCTGTCAGGTCGGCAACAAGCCGGTCACGGTCAACCCCGGGGAAAATTTTCAGCACCTGCTCCACGGCTTCGTGGATGGTTTCGGACGTCACCCTCGACTGAGCAGAAAGCAATGTGATTGCGATACTTTTTGCTTGTTCGTACATTTCAAAAATGACTTCAGAGTAAATCAATCAGGTGCGGATAATGGCCGAATGGCTCCATAAGCGAGAGAAGCTTCTTAGTATCGGTGGCGGAGCGGCCGGCAGCTGTGAGGTCAGTGTATAGCCGACCCAGCAAGACCTTCACTTCTTCCTCTGCATTTTCATAGGGCCGGGCTTGGTCACGCGGCTTTTCCGCTTCATTCAGGGCAATCAGCGGCACGGGTACGGTTTCCTCAATCAGTCGCAGAGCGGCATAGATGCTGCTGCCGTCAGCCTGCTGCTTCAGTATGGCTTGCAGTAACGGATGTTCCCGGTTCAGCTCATAGAAACGTTTGCCCTGCCGGATGCGCTCGTTCCAGACGGGCGTAAAACCGGTGTTTGCACTCCGCTGTAATTTCCGTCCCCGTGCCCGGTAGACATCAGCTGCGTGGGAGCGGGTATAGGAAGCAATTCTTTTCAGTTCGCCCCGCAGCAGGGCCGGCGGGCGGGCTACTGATTTTCGTATATCAATCTGCCAGGCAGCATCAAGTGTGTTAGGCAGGTCCACCATGATGCGGGCCAGCTTGTGGTGCTCGTCGCGCCGGAACATACCCAGCCAGTCGCCAGGCACCAGCAGCCGCTGGTTGCGGTAAATGTAGAAACCCTGGTGCGCGTTCCAGCCACGGATGCCGGAGGCCTCCTCAAAAACTGTCGTGCTAAGCCGGCTGTGATGCGGCAGCACGTAGGCCAACACCTTAACCATCCCTTTGCCGATTGTCTCATCCAGTGCAACCTGGCTGGTAACACCGCACTGCTCTTTATCTGTCAGAAACGGGTCCCAGGGCTCAAGTTTCCGCCCGTTGACGATGATAACCAGTCCTGATTCAATGTAGCGGTGGAACACCATAGAAAGATGGCGTTTCACATCCACAACAGCCTTGGTAAACACCGCCAGATGGTCTTCATTCCCTTCGTACAGCCCACCGGTCAGTCGGTCAAGCTTTTCCCAGAAAACAATCGTGCCACGGGACTGCTGCTCCAACTGACAGCGCAGGTCGTCACTGGACAGGAAAGTCAGCAGGCACCAGCGACGGGTATCATTGATATGGTCCAGGTCCCAGCAGCGGTAATTTACCGGGCCATCAGCCCGCTTGGTTATTACCGTGAGGCGACGGGCCTGCGAGAAAGAGGCTGTTTTGAGACCCAGCCCGAAACGGCCCAGGTCGGCAACCGAACGTTCCTCTGAAGGATGCATGCTGCCCGGCCGCATCGCTTCAACCAGTTCACGTTCGTCCATGCCATAACCATCATCGGCAATGAGCAGCGACGATTCTTCACCGTGCCATTCAAATTTCAGTTCAATGAGCCGCGCGCCGGCAGTAATGCTGTTATCAAGAATATCAGCTACGGCGGTTTCAAGGGTATATCCTATAGCGCGTAGTGTCTGCATCATGGAATCAGCGCGTGGAACGGCTTCCTCCGAGGGAACATTCGTAAAGTTCATATCATACAAGAAGCGACTGCTAATCTATGGCCGGCTAAATCACGCGGCATCAAACACAACCGGTTTACAACCAGTTAACCATGGTTCCCTCCCATGAGGGAGCACCCTGTCTGGAATAATAGTAGGAGAACTTTGCGACGATATCTTTGAGGAAAGGACTGGCAACCGTAGCGAGTATTTTATACTTCTGCGGGTCTCCAACGTCCTTCTGTGGTATCGATTCCAGACGTTGAAAATCTATAAAGCATGCCCCCATAAATAAACTCTTGGGCAGGAATGAGAACCTGTTAAACGTGGGTGAATTATACTTATCCAATACGCCCAGATACTTCCCGGTAAGCTCGCCTGCCCCGTCCGTTACTCCATCCATCTCACGCCAAGGTGTGAGGTGAACGAGCAGAACATATTCCGCTTTACGGGTATAGTATTTCTGTCCTTTATCATCCGTTTTCTCAACCTGCATGGCCATATCGCACGCGGGTGTCATAACAATCCAGATGCTCCCATCAGATTGCTTCTTCAGGATATCACCCGTGTAAGCATGCTTTTTGACAACGGGTGAGATGTATGATTCCGCCGCATGAACGTCGGAAAATCCACCATGGGCAGGGCTGGCGCTCTGCTCCAGATACTCCATCATGTGCTGCGCCACATACCGCTTCAGGCCGTCTCTTCTCTCAGGGGCCAGCCAGTAATCACCGGACAGGGCCAGATGCTTCCAGAATATATCGTTGAAGTGCTTCCGGAACGTGAGCAGTACCCCTGCATCACCGAGCAGGTCCAGCATTCCACCACCGTGAATAGCGGTGATTTCCTGTAAAATTTCCTCAACCGCGGTCTCGCCCTTTTTATAGATTTTGAAAAACGTGCTGACGTGGTCTTTCAGCTCGTCCAAATGGCCAGGCGTCCCGGTGTAAACAAAAACAGGAACCTGAAACTCCTTGAATATGAGTTGCACCAAGAGCTTACCACCCATGTCTGAACCCGGGTCGGCAGGGTCAGAACCGACATCTTCAGCCAAGTGAATGTCTACTATCGCCGCATCAAACCTTTTACCCGGTGTGTTCAGCAGCAGCTTGGCAGCGGCGAAGGAGTCAGCTGTTTCCAGCTTCATCACCAAGTCTTTGTCGGCCCAGTCTTCGTTTGCCAGCTCGACTGAATCGCGGATGTCATTCAGGGTCTGCTCGGTGTCCTCAACCACAAGGACGTTTATTTCTCTCATCGCCGGAATTTATTTAATCTGGAATAACATGACAAACCTTACTCCGGCCTCATCCTCGGGGTGTTCTGCACTTAGCCTGCCTCCGTTGCGGCTGACTGCCTCTCCGGCAATCGCTAATCCCAGACCACTGCCGGAATCAGTTTTTGTTGTAAAGCCGGGCTCGAATATTACCTGGCTTTTAATAAAATCTTCTTGGATACCAGGGCCATTATCCCGGTACTCTATCTGTAACGTATCAGGCCTTTTGTCAACTATAAAGGAAATGCTGCGGGTCGTCTTTACCGTTTTCAGCCAGTGTATGCTGTTTTCGACCAGATTTGTGAATGCGGCATGGAAATCAGCGGCCCATCCGAAAAAGGTTATTTCCTCGGCGCAGCTGACAGAAACGTTTATTTTATACTGAGCCAATTCCGTCTCAAAAACGGCAAGCACCTCCAGAATAATCTTCTTGAGAACAAACTCAGACTGGCGTTCGCCTCTTCTTGCTGCCAGTGGGTCCAGTTTGCCAAACAGGCCGGCCATAATCTTTGCCTGCTGCTCAAAACCATCGGCCTTTTCAACAATTTTATTTAGCTTCTCCGCAGTAAATCCAGCTGCCAGCTGCTTGGCTGCCTTGGCTATGTATTTTGAAGAGTTCAGGAAATAACCAAGTGGCTTTCTTCCCTCGTGGAGCAGAATATGCACAATCTTTCCTACTGTGGCCTGCCCCTGGTAAATAGCAACAATCCGTTTCAGAGCGTCCGCGTTGCGGGTATTTGCTTCTTGCTGAGTGTCAATCAGCGCTATTATTTTCGTCTTGACGTCCTCACTGACTTTACCCGAATCGAGTGTTTTTTCCACCCTCCTTTTCAGGTCCTCCAGTCTGAAAAGCTCATCGAGCTGACTCGATGTATCACGCTGCTTTCTGCTTAGGCCAGCCGTGACCCTATATTCAAAACGCCGCGCCTCCAAGATGCTGAGAATCTGCCGGCTGATTTCAATCAGACCAAAATAAGCTGCGTTCTCCCGCAATCCGTCCCGGGCACTCTTTTCCTGTAAATCCGACTCGGATTCAGAGGCCACTTGAATAAATCCGATTACCTGGTCGCTGCCTATCCGTAAAGTAGGATTCTGCACGCGCATTTTGTCCAGTAGAATCCAGTCGAATCCAGGGTCACCCAATGGCCGGATACGGAATCCGTTGCGATACACCCCTATCCCATTGTATTCATTGAGGATGGCTTTCGCCTGACGTTTACCAATACTTTCTTTGGACCCAGGCTCCCTCAGTCCCCGGTCAATGAGGTTTTGGATAGCATCCGGCTCCCGGTCATACACCCGAAAGTCCACATCGAGCGGACCACAGTAACTCAGGTCGTACTTTTTGTTTTCCGGCAGGTGTATCTCACGGGAAACCTCCAGCACCTCACTATCATCATTGCGGTTATTATGAAATCGGAGAGTGGCGTAGCCATCAGCGTTTACATGGCCCCAGATTCTGTAATCATAGAATCTAATAATGGGGAAGGGCTCAATTGATTCGATAACGGCAGTATCCAGCCCCGTCCACGACTCATCAAAACGCAGCTCAATAGTAAAGTCGCGTTCTTTCCCCTTTGCCCCGCCAGCTTCATCGGCTTCTCCACTGCCCGCCTTTCCGGCATCCGGCGCCTCCTCATCCGGTGTTGGTGCCAGCAGCTTCCGAAGCTCAAACCGAAGGCTGGCCATTTCCTTGTCCGTCCAGGGGTCAGCGCCTTCCATGCTGATGGTTGTGCCCTGCGACCGGCTGGTGCGGACGCTTTCAACCAGAATCAATACCTGTTCAAGATATTCAGCCTTCTCGAAGTCATCCCAGCGCAGATACAGCGTCGTCAGCTCACCACTGGCAGTCACTGTTTCCAAGAATAATTCTTTTCCAAGTATGGAGGCAGCATAACGGCCCACTCCCTTACTACCCTGGCGCACCCGACCCAGCCTGCTGACCGGTTCATCCACTTTGAACCTTGTGGAAGGCACCATCCATTGATTGGTGACAGTGTCAAAAGACATTCCGTCGCCGGTGTCGCTTACCTCGACAATTATCCCACCCTCGTCACCGGGTTTTTTAGAGAAGGAAACAACGACTTTATCAGCATCTGCGTCGTAGGCATTCTTTACCAGTTCGACGACCGCAGCGTACTTATCCTTGATGAGGTTAGCACCAATTGTAAGTATGTGGCGGCCAGCAGGTCTGATTGCATAGGTTCCATTCTGAATAGGCTCGTGCATATGGCTCAAATATACACGGAAAACACCCCTGCTCCGGGACCTTATTTATTGGTAAATCAACTCCGCAAAGTGCCTGCAGGCACTTTCTGTCAGCCCCCGCTGTCGCTGCTAGACGGTCGCCCCAACCAGTGCGGTAACCTGTGATGGTATGTTGAAAAGGCTGGTTTGCTTGCCGGGCTGGGCCTTTTTCTTGACACCTGTTCTGCTGCGCGGCATCACACGCTCTTTTGGAGGTTTAGCCTGGCAGATGACGGCCACTCCTTTGAGCATGGCTAATACCTTATTGGCTATCTCCTCGGCCAGCAGTGGCGGCACAGCGTTACCAATCTGCTTGAAAATGGAAGTGCGGGAACCTTCAAAAAAGTAGTCATCCGGAAAAGACTGTAGTCTGGCCGCCTCCCTTACCGACAACGAACGGCCCTGAGCGGCATCAGGGTGGATGTAGTAATGACCGTCTTTGTGGATGTGCGCGACAACGGTCTGAGACATTGTCAGGTCAGCAGCCACGACCTTAAAGCGGTCCACAAAGCCATCCTTGTTTTTATGGGTTTTCAGCCTTTCAGGCAGGTCATCGTATCGTAGCCTCTTATTATCTTTCCAAGCCTTGATGACCAGCTGATAGATTTCTACGTCCCGCTCCAGTTGAGGACGAGCGATGTGCTGGGTCAGAATGCCCCAGTACATCGGCCTGATTTTCGAATCCCGCAGATAATTCGTGGTTACTTCAGTACGGTAGGTACTACTGCTTCCGCCGGGCCCGATGGGAGGCAGGTCACAAAGTAGTTGCTCCACAGTGAAATTCTTAGGTTTTGTGCTCAGTTGTGGATAACCCAGCTCCGCCTCCTCTTTACGCCACCCGATGATGATGAGACGTTGCCTGCTTTGCAGCACCCCGTAATCGCCGGCGTTGCATTGCCGGATGTCCATTTTGTAACCGGATTTGTCAACAATGCGACGAATGTTGCGCAGATGTTCACCGTTTTTTGCACTCAAAAGCCCCAGCACATTCTCGAACACAAACATTTTCGGTTTGTATTTCCGCAGAAACTGTGCGTACTGGACATAAAGGAAATTGCGCGGGTCGGTCTTCATCCCCTTCATCCGGGAACGACCGGCTACCGAGTACGCCTGGCAGGGTGGACCACCAATGATGAGGTCTACTTTACCTTCCTCACCAAGCAGGGTATCAACCTTTGTAAAAATCGTTTCCTGAGTTTCATTGCTGATAGCGTAGTTCAGCACTGATTTTATTTCTTCCGGGGCGTACTCATACAATTCATCGCGGGACATATGGCCGCGCAGGTAAGTTTTATACAGGTCCAGACGGTCATCTTCCAGTAGTCTGTAGTAGGCCAGCCGGGTTTTCAGAGTCTGGCAGGCATCAGCGTCCATTTCCACGTGCGCGACAGGTTTAAAGCCCGCACGGAGAAATCCTTCGGACAAGCCACCGGCTCCTGCAAATAGGTCTATATAGTTCATTGCAAATACTAAGCACTTCTGCGGTACTGCTGACGCGCTGAGCGCGTGCAAGTACGACATAAAGCACCATTCTTGCTAACGTGCCTGGCTACTGATTGTTGAAAAAAGCTCCTTCAGGGTGTGCTCGCGGATGGCGGGCTTCAACTCACATTCCCACACTGTCAGGACTTTCCAGCCTGCCGCCGTCAGTTCGTTCTGTTGCCGTTCATCGTTGGCAACATTGCGCCCGATTTTATTCAACCAGAATTCAGTACGCGTTTTTGGCACTACGAAGTACCGGCATCCTTCGTGGCGGTGCCAGAAGCACCCATGCACAAAAACGACTGTCCTATACTTAGGCAGAACTATGTCCGGCTTGCCTGGCAGGTTCCGGTCGTGGAGCCGATAACGCATCCCATGTGCGTGCAGGTAATGCCGTACCAGTATCTCAGGCTTGGTATCCTTGCCTTTAATCTGCGACATGTTATAGCTGCGGGTAGCGGGGGAGTGGACGTCTGACATGAATATTCAAACGTCAGTTTTCCTGAGAAGGTGCACGAAAACGGCTTGGAAGACCGGCTGGCGCGGGGTTGTCCGGACCTTTGAAGCAAAGTTTTCGGAAAAGAACGACATTGACCTGAGCGGAGTCCCTTATTCGCTGGCTAGGTCCCACTCGACTAGCAGGAAGTTCTCCGGCTCCAAGCCCACCTGCAAAGCCGCCTCCAGCCAACGCGGCTGCGTGGGACGGATTCGGTCTTTTTTATGGCGTTTGAGTTCAGCGAACACCACGGACTCACCATTCCAGCAGACCACATCCCAACACCCCGCGTAGCTGTTGCCGTTGGCCTTCGCAATGCCAGCCAGCAGCTCCTGAATTGTCGGGTCAGAGATGGGGTCGTGTTGCTGGCCGGCTAGGCCGGCATCGGCCCAAGCTCTAAGATGTTTGGGATTCATGGCCCCGGCCCCGTAGGTTTCCACCCACCGGGCCTGCCAGCCGGACAGCCGGACCAGTTCGTACACGCAAAGCTCGGCAAATACGGGCCGGCCGCCGAAGTCAATCAGCGGTTTGTTGCCGAAGGTGTTGCTGATGGGGGCACCAGCCCACTGGCATAGTCGAAGCTCAACCTTCGGGACGGTCAGTTCCCGGCCAGCACTCACCATGGTCTCTGTGGTAGTGGGCCTTAAAAGGCTGGGATAGGTTAAGCTCATTATGCGGGGTGCTCGGTTACTGGATGGTTACGCAAAGATTAACTGCTGCTATACCGTCAATGTGTGGTCTCCATTCTATCATGCCCGTTGTATCGATTCTGGTAGCGGTGCAACTCAGATGTGTAAAAGCCCCATTCCTTCTTGTTGATGCGAACCCCTTTGAGCCTGCCCGCCCGCCGCGCTTTGCGAATCCCTTCCGGAGTCATCCCTAAGCGGGCAGCGGCCTGCCGCACGTTCAGGATTTCATCGACTGGTAACGCCGCTTTTTCTTTGGCTTGCTGTTGCCCGGCTTCCTCTAGGCGCGCCACGCGACTCACCAAGTCTTTCCACTCCGATTCGGGAATTAACACGAACGCTTGCATGGCGACTCAAAGCAGTGGTTGAACGTACCCCGCTCCTGCCCTAGACGGGAGGTTCACCAAGTTAGTTTAAGATTGTGTGCCTAGTTTACCACTTGAATTATTTCTCATCTCCTGTTTGCTATGACGTCGGAGCAACTGGAAAGCCTGTTGGCGCAAGGCTAAGGCATCGACATCGAGTACAAGCAAGCCCGGCACGCGTTACCCAAAGACGTGTTTGAGAGCGTGTGCGTCTTTCTGAACCGGCAGGGCGGGCACCTGATTCTGGGCGCTGGCAACGACGGCACCCCTACGCTGAGCTATTCCTTTGACGAGGCCCGCGAAGTGCCGGGGCCGCCTTCCCAAGAGGGTGAAGCCTTGGTCAACACGCCGGAATAAGGTACAGCACTCACTTCCTGCAGACTGCCTAGCTAGTTCCTGGGCACTCTGGCGCTAGCTTCGCGCCGAGCCTTTCTACACGGCTACTAAACGCTATGAATGTATCACTTCTGCTCGGGTCGGGCTTCTCCATTCCCATCGGTTATCCTTCGGTAACGGAAATTAGCGACGTGATTCGCCAGATTCGCGCCGAAGGCATTTACGTCGCCTCAGACGGTACGGCAGGCCTACGAAAAGAATTTTTGCGCCAACTGAAAGCGGGCACTGCCGCGCAGTATGCAGAACCCGTTGACCAGTCCCGGGGAAATCCAACGGCCCGTAAAGCCCTTGAAGCAACGATTTGTTATTTTTATGACCATTTGGGTGGCGGCAACTACGAAGCGCTGTACGACGCTCTGATTCAACTAAAAGAGGGTAAAGATGGGCTAAACGAGTCCCCGGAATTTCTGCAAGCATGCGCGCGGGTTAGCCTGATACCGGACCCGTCCGCGGAAAACCCGGCGCAGGAATGGGCGCATCGTCTCCACCAGGGGCTGTACATGGCCGAGAAAATACTTAATCAGTTACTGCAGCAGCTCCTTATACCCGAAGCGGAGCCGCGTCTTCCGACTTGTTATGGTGACCTGTGCCGATTGCTCGCCCGCCACAGCACCCTGAATGAGTTTTATATCCACACCCTCAACCACGACCTCTTCTTGGAAAAGCTGATGAGCGGCACATTCGACTTCACGCACGGCGTCTCTTTTTCCGAGGGTTTTGAGGAGTTGGGTTCCCCATTTTATGGGGATTACGGGGGCTTCAAGGTGAGGCTTAGCCAGTACACCGGGCAGTATAACGCTCCGGTGCAGCTGTATAAGCTACACGGTAGCCTAGACTACTGGCTGTTTCATGAAAACGGGGCGGACCCGGGCCACTACGTCCCTACGGTAGTACAGAAGCCAGACCAGGTAGCTCCCTATGAGATTTTTCGGGAGACGGAAAGGAAGGGAAAGCTGCAATACATTCAGGACATCACCAATTACCATCCGCTCTTTCTGAGCGGTGTCGACTACAAAAAGCGGTGGTATGAGTATCCCCATTTTTTCAAACGTCTGCTGACAAACTTTCGCACCAATCTGGCAAAATCGGACGTGTTGCTGGTCATTGGCTACGGCTTCCGCGACGAGGGCATCAACGAACTACTTGCACCCTTGCTGAACGACTCCGCTAAAAAGGTAATAATCATCGACAAGTACCCGATTCAAAATCCGCTGGTGCAGGAAGAAATGGTAAGGCTTGGCGGGCTGGAAAGCTTTGATTTTCGCGAACTTGAGGAACTGCTTGATAAACCGGCGACCCCACGGGGCGTCATTGATTTAATGGACTACGATTAATCGCAGTTCATGCTATTCTGGCTTGGACAGGGTCCGGAACGAAACGGGGGGTATACCAATGGGATTTCCCGGTGGAGCATTCACCGGGTGGTATTAGGGGTTATGGATGAACTGCCCCAGTAATGGCGGTGCCCAAAAAGGTCCGCATCGGCCGCTTTCGAGCCGCACAGAAAGAGCCAAAAGGAAGCCCCGGCTGCTGGTACAGCCGGGGCTTCGGAAGCGGGTGGCGGGACACCTTGGCTTCTATCTCATGAAACGGGACCTAAAAGTACGCTTTCTGACGGAACCAGCCTACAGCAATTTGCGCCGCGCGGAATGCCGGCTTAGAAAGCACCGTGATGTGGCACCGGCGGCCGGATGCCCCAATGATGGCGGGAATGCAGTTGCGGACGAGTTTGGGTACGGCATGTGCTAGAAGCGCTGGACGTAGCGGGCAGCGGCCACGTCGTCGATGAACCGTACGGCGCGGTTGGCCAGAGTGGCGGCAAAGGTATGGTCGGCGCGCAGGTCGGCAAAGCGCAGGGCGGCGTCCTCCCGCACGGCTTTCTGCAGCGCGGGCGACTGGTGGTAGGTGCTGTACGCCGCTTTCAGCAGGGGCTCGGCGGCGGAAAGGCGCCGGGCATCGGGCACCTTGTCGCGCTTGATGTACTGATTGAATTCGCGGTCCACGGGCAGCAGGTTCCAGAGTTCATTGACGGGGTACACGGCTAATGGTAGCAGGTGGTCGAGGTCGTAGTGCTGCGGCTGGGTGAGGCGCTTCTGCGTCCAGGGGCAGGTGAAATAATGGTTTTCGTGCAGCAGAATGTCGACCTGGTTGCGCTCCCACGACAGCGGGCGGCGGTTGTCGGGACGGGCGGTGAGCAGGGTATATACCTCGCCACGGGCAGCTTGGTGGTCGTGGTCTTGGGTGACCCCTTCGGTGAACAGGCACCACTCGTGCAGGCACAGGGCTTCGACGTAGAGCGAGAGCCGGTGAAAGGCTTCCCACAGACTGGCCGGCACCATGACGCAAACGTCCGAAGGCAGGGTGCCAGGCAGCGGGAGAATAGAAGGTAGCAGCTGGTCGTAGCGGGCGGGTGCATCAAACACCGACCAGTGGCCCGGGCCGGCATACTTGATGGGCATCTGCAAGGCTTTGGCCGTGGCCGCGACGGTTTGCCGGTACGCCTGCTGCAGCACGGGCGGGTAGGTGGCGCGCCGACGGGGCGTGCGCATCTCGGTAAGCAGAAAGAAGCCGTCGGCGGGCTGTGGTGCTAGCTGCACCAGCTGCTGCCACTCCGTGCGCAGGTGGGTGAGGGCAGGACGGAAGGCCACGTCGTTGCGAACGGCCTCGTCGCGGGTGGCGCGGGCGCCCTGATAGATGGGGTATTGAGTATCAGCAAATGGCCAGTAGTAGGCCACCCACAACTCGGCCGGGCGGCTCAGAGGTACGGCCACGGCTTGGCCCTGCCGGGCCACGTCGGGGTACATCAGCACCACGTCATTGACAGCTCGCAACAGCGCTATTTTGTAGCTGGTGGTTTTGGTGTCGTGCTTGAGGATGGTGGCGATGGCTTGCTCACCGAGAATGACGGGCATTGAGGGGCTAAAAAGTTATCGGAAACGATTCAAAACAAGTCACACTAATGATTTATAAGCCAGCAAATTACTCATCGGAATTGGTATCGGAATTCATCCAGCCATCTTTCAGCTCGTGGGGCCATTATCAACCCGCGCTTCCACAGCCTGCTGCACGGCTGTCGGCACAGCGGAGAGCAGGTCAAGGCCGGTAGCGGTTTCGATGGCGTCGACGCTGGTGCGGTAGGTACCCCAGGTGGTGCTGATAGCGTTGTCGTTGGGGGTGTCGATGGCGATGACGCGGGTGCCGGCGGTGACGCGGGTGGCGTCGTCAGCGCCAAGAGGTAGAATAACCATGACTTTCCAGCAGCGGGCGGGTACTGTGACGCGGCCTTGGTCGAGGGTCGTCAGGTAGCCGTTCGTGCCGGTCCCTCCCCTGCCGTAGGAGCCTGCGATGACATATACTTCGTTGCCGGTAGCCAACTGGTCACGGCAGTAGTCTTCCAGGTTGGCCCACGTCTGCTGGTTGTTGCGCGGGGCCTGAGGCATCATGTTGGTCATCAGGAACGTGGCCGAGTTGTCGGTCACTGTGCTGGTGCGGTCGGCGCTGGGACAGAGGTGACCACGGTCAAAGCCCGAGCCGGTGTAGCTGCTGGACTGTACCTGGTACCAGCCGGCCGGCAGGGTGTTATCGGCACGGAAGTCGTCCTGGCGGGCGGCCGGCCCGCGCCAGTCGGCACTTAGGTGCCAGCTCACCCAATTGGGAATGCCGCGGTCGCGGTGGTAGCTCAAAGCGTACTGCGGCTTGCTGAGCAGGTAGTTGGTGGGCTGGGCTATGTCCGCGATGGCGCCGCTGGGATTGCCGAGGGTGAGGTGCTCGGAGAGGGGCTGAGTGGGCGTTACAGGACCTGCCGGCGGCGTGGGAGAACCCGGGGTCACGGCTTCCTTTTGACAAGCAGCCAGCAACAGACATAGGGCCAGCGCAGGAAAGCGCAAAGAGGGCAACAGCTTTTGCATCGGGAAGCAGTAAGTACCCGGCAAAGGTCAGGGATTTACTGTGCTTTCCTATCCCCAGCACGAGGATGCATGGGACTGAGATGACATGAGGTCTGTTACAGCGCTCAACAGCAGCCGCAGAGATGACCTATGGATTGAAAGCTTACTTCCACGTATTTTGCGGCAGGACACAACCGGCTTTTTCCGCACTGATGTATGACAGTTACCCTTTACCTGCCGGACCAGTTCCCGCAACCGGTTGAGCTTTTGCCATTGGCTGACGGCATTCACAACTCTGCACCGGTCTTTGAACAGGTTGCTACTCTGCTGAAATGCCACCTGAGCCTAGTGGATGTATTGGCCGCCGGGTCCGGGTATGTGATTTACTCGGTATTTGACAGTGAAGACAGTCTGAACCTGCCGGCGATGGCAGTGGCCAGCAGCCTTACGGGAGTGCTCTTTGACCAAGCAGACGATGACATTGCATTGCGGGGCCCCGTTCTGGTTGTAACAGGGCTCCAGAATTCAAGCCTGTAGCGGCCAGAACAGCATCGAAAATCATCTGCCTGCTGCGTCCCCACTCACCCCCAAACCCCCTCGGTCGTTCGGCCCGTCGGTCTGAAGAACATCTCCGGCATGTCCGACCACCTTCCGGATGTGCTTTGCTTTTTTCGGCTTCTCAGCCGAACTCCAGCCAGCTGACAGGCTGCTTATGCTTCCTGAAACAATACCTATGCTCCTGCATGCCTTCAAAATCAGCACAAGATGAGACGAACCGCCCGGAAGAGGAGCTGACCAGTATAGTAGCAGGCTTTATGCAAGCGGTTGCTTCCTCCTTCGATGGCCACCAAGCAGCACACGCGGTCATAGCACTGGTTCGTGAGATGGACTTTCTGTGTGGCAACCTGAGGCTGGTACCAGCTACCGAAGAGGACGATTACCACTCATTGACAGCAGCAGCACGAATGATTGGCTTTGGATTTCCAGCCGGGCTCAAGCAGATTTATCCGGCAGTAGAACATCGTGCTACTCACTTCTTTTCAATTGCCGCGCCGGGGGATACAGAATGGGCTCAGGAAGTGCTCTATCAGACTGGCAAGGCAGTCATCAGCCTTCAACTCGTAGAGGGTATAAAAGCTGGTCTCGTCACTCTCACCAAGCCTTCTTCCAGCAAATTCCTGTTTCGCTATAATCACGCAGCCTGCGGCATAGAGTATTTCGACAAGCTGGATGACCGCTTCGTCAGACAGGAGCTGACTGAGCGCATTAATAAGACGCTGTCCGAACGCTGCTTGCTGGTGTCGGATGATACGGAGGCGTTGATGAATCAATCCCTGAGCAGCCCGCAGAGCCGGTTCATCAGCTACGACGCGCCGGCCGAAGTGTGGGAGTTATTTCTTGAACGAGCTTCGTACCAGTTGCTACTGGTACCGGGCAGCAACGACTTCGGTCCGAACGATGTGTTCGGTGGCATCCAGTATTTCAAATACTACGACGCTTTGCGGTATCTGACCGCGCTCTCTTTGATGCATACCCATTACTGTCAGCTGCTCAGCGAACGTAGCCCGGATATTGACCTGGGTGTCATACTGACCCATATTGAGCCGGCTTCCCATGTTGTCGGGGACATGGCTGATTTTCTGGAGATTAGCATCTATGAGGCAGAAGTGGTTCTGGGCTGTCTATGCCTTAGCCCTGAAAACCATGAATCTTACTTGGATGAACCCAGTGTTCCTCCGCCCCCGTACATCAGGATATCAGATAGCCAGCTGATACGCTCCAGTGCCGGCTGCCTGACCAGTCCGTTCGGTTTTCTGAACAGAATGCTGAAGCATAAATACGCTCTTGACTACTCAAAGGCAGTTAATGAGCGCGAAGATAGATTCATAGAGGACCTTTGCCGCCTGTTTGAAGGGGCAAGGTTTATACGAGTTAAAAGGCCTGTAAATATCCGAAGCGACAAGGGAAACACTGATATCGATGCGGTCATTTATGATACATACACCAAAGCCCTGGGCCTTTTTCAGCTAAAGTGGCAGGACCCGCTGGGAGAGTCAGTAAGGCTACGGCGTACTAAAGCGGAGAACCTGTTTAAAGCGAATGAGTGGGTAGACAAGGTTTGCAGTTGGCTGCACCAACGAAGCGGGGCAGAAATTCTGACTGGCACCCATGTCATGCGCAAACGACCTTCTAATCAGGCGTTGGGAGAAGTTTTTCTGTTCGTACTAGGACGTCACAACATACATTTCACTAACGGCAGGATGGATACGCGGGCAGTCTGGGCTTCTTGGCAGGGAATCCTTGCCTCACAGGCACGCGTTGCTGCGTTCATGGAAGACGACCCGATACGGATGATGTATACAAAGCTGCGCATTTACGGAGCTGACGACAGAATCAGGCATGGGGAAACGCCCCCTACCGAATACGATATGCAACTTGGTCCTTACCGGATTGAGCATCTGAATCATTAACGCATTCCACGCCTGAAAACCAGACATTTTAACTGTACCACATCATCACTCCTCGCGGACCACGCCGGAACAGAACACCGGTTAAACCCTCTGTAGTTACCGCCAGAAATCACCGAAACGCCGGTTTCTGTTACTCATGAACAGATTCTCCTGCACTACACTGTGATACCAGAAAGGTATCACCGACATATCATGCAGCAGAGGAGTACTGGTTGTCCGGCTTCGCTTCATGATGTCCACGAACCGCCCCGGCCAGTCAGTCAGCAGCCATTGTGCCTGCCGGGTAGTACCGCTGCGTATTGCCAACGGCAACAACTCAAAGGGCATGCGGCTGCTTCGCACTGTTACACCTTCCCCATGCGGGCTCCACCCGGTCTGTTTGTCCACTTCGTATTGCAGCCCGGCACATACAGTTCTGCTACTTGTCAGCACCTTAACCAGCTGATGCAATACGTCAAAGTATAAGTGCGGGAAAAAAGCCTGCGCGCTCCACCCCTGCTGATAGATACGCCCCAGTTCGGCCTGCATATCACGCCGTATTACGGAAGCAGCAATTGCCGGAGCTGTTGTTAAATCAAACCGGCAATGGAAACAACGCGAGATGGGCATGTCGGGCTCGGCAGACTTGCGGCCCAGTTCCACACGAAAAAAAGTAATCGGCCGCTCACAGGCCGGGCACTTTTCATGCAGGTACACCCCGCATTTTAAGCAGATATGGGCCATAGCCAGCCGCCAGTGCGTGCGGAAATAAGGGATATCTCCATCTTTTCTCAGGCATGTTGGACAGAACAGTAGTCCGAACTGCCTGTGGGTACGATGATAAATACCCAGTGGCAGAATCCAGTTAGTGTTCCCATTGGCGTTATGACGCAGATACAGTCGGCCCTCATAACGCCGCAGGCCTGTTTCACGGATGCGATGGAGTGGTGTTGCGGTACACCCAGCCAGCGTCTGGAAGACCGTTTCCGGTGCAATTTTATCCAAGTCCCGGTTCCAGAGACTGGCAGCAGGGAACAGCAGTTTGCCGAATGTGTATGTTTTCATCAGGTGCGCGTGCGCCAAGCGCGTCAGCCAGCTGGAGAGAAGTTCATCCGGGCGCGGGTGCGTAGCGCAGGGCAGACGCACTATCTGATTCATATGTTTGCTGGTTATGAATCGGTTGTATTTCCCGATGGGGAAGTATAGTCCAGTTTACCCAGTAGTTCCACGGTAATGCATTCCGACTGGTTATTGATGGCAGATACTGCTGCCCGCTTTAGAATTTTAGACACTTCGCCTAGCAGACCTTCACTCATACTTAATATTTTATAAGCCATGCCCTCCTCAATCAGGTTCGATGCTTTCCGCAAGGGTAGTATCCGTTCAAAGCTCATCAGCAGGCGCAGGTAATCCTCCCCCATTGACCAGCGCTGCAATATTTCCGTTTCGAAGCGGTTGGCCAGTTGTTCATCGTGCCGGATTGCGTTGGATGCAGTGCGTATTCCTGCGCCGATAAATGGAATCTTCAGTTCGTTTGACAGATGCTTCAGCACGTTGAGAAAGAGACGTTGCTTACCCATGGTGCCAGCCAGAATATGCTGAATCTCATCTATGACGAGCATCTTTACTTCCAGATGCCGTATGACCTGTAAAACCTGTCGCTGTTTTCTGTCAGCCCGGTCAGCTACCCGGTAGGGGGTACCGGTTTCGTCCATAATTGCATTGTAAAAACGTCGTTCGTCTGGTTCGACTGGAGCTTGCACGTACAGCACCGGCCATATAAGACGTCCGTCCTCTTCACGGGTATAAGGCGTGTACTCGTCCATGAAATGTTGGAGGAGGACCGTTTTGCCATTGTTGGTATCTCCGACGACGAGCAGGTTAGGCATCCGGTGAGACGGTGGATAACGCAGCAAATCCTTCATCTTCTGAGTGACCTGATGCGCACGGGTATACCCAATCCATTTCGTCGCCAGAATGGCATTCTGACGCTCATGGTCAGGCAGGTTCAGCATAGCCATGGCCTTAGGAGATAAGTGCATCATCTTGAATGTCGTCGAAGGGTACAATTTTGGAAAATTCTACTTGAATCCGGTTGGACGAGTCCACTTCGGAAGCAACCGGGGAGACCTTGATTTTACGAGATGTAGGAGCGGGCAGTAAAATAGCCAGAGCGTCAGTGGGTACGCCTTTTACCAGCCGGTTATTACTCTTATTCATGCGCCGCGTTCGTTCAACAGCACCCAGTGCCACTTTTTTCATTTCATCATAAGCCGCGAAGATGGAGTCATCATCCACCTTTTCTATTCCCTTAAGTTTGACCTGGGCCAGTGCCTGTCGAAACTCCCAGACGGAAATGGCCGGGTGACCCGTATTACGATATGAAATACGGTGGTATTGTTTGGTCTCGGGGTCCAGGAAGTAGATATAGCTGATATCACGTGGGTCCCGTTTGAAGATAAACTGGCGCTTGGCACGATTCTTACCGTAACCAGGCTCCAGACTATTGATATAGGGCCTTAGCACGTCGGCGTAATAGTACACATGGTCTATCACCACCCCGTACTCCTGCACGGTGCGCTCATAGCCTGGCATGAAGTCGAGACGAATCTGCAATTCATCATAAAGACGGTCGGGCAAGCCGATACCAATCTGACCAGGTGCGCCAAAAATCCCTTCCCGGTATCGCTCAAACGGACTGGTATTCAGACTTTTGTGAATTCGTTTGTGATAAACATTGATGATAAACGTCGTCAGCCATTGTTCGAATTCCGGCAGTGTCAATACAGCTTTCTTTTCTGAGTCGTATTCCTTACGGTCCTGTGTATTAGAGAACGTTGTGCCAGGCAGCGTATGGGTTTCTTCCATAAAAGTCCGCATCAGTCGTTCGACATGTCCTCCCCAGTGAGGGGTTTTAACAGGTCTGAATTCCAGACGGATACCATACTTCTCACAGGCTCTCTCCAGCATCTTGCCCCGGAACTCTTTGGCATTGTCCAAGTGCAACACCGTGGGCAAGCCCCAGCAGGGCCAATCTCCCTGAACACCGATATTGCTCAGGCATGTCTCTTTGGGCAAGATGGACTGCGCGACACACAAACCGGCGGAAACAGACCCGGGGGGGTCAAACGATAGGTAAAAGCCCAATACCATTCGCGAAAACACATCCGTTGCCATGGTTATGGATGGCCGTCCCACTGGCTGGCGGTACACCTCATCCACTAGGATAATATCTACTTCGGTGTGGTCCATCTGGACTACGGCCAGTGGGTAATCAGCTCCGGGAAACTTGTTTTTCATGGGTTCAAATTGTTCTTTAGACATTTTTTTACTCCATCGAAGCCGAACCTTCTCTTCTTCCGAAAGTTGCTGCACGCGTCGGCGAACAGTATTTTCTCCCGGCGCGGTCAGGCCGGCACGCCGGCATTGCTGCTGAATTTCCAGAAGGACCTTGGTAACCTTCTTCTTCTGTGTAGTCAGGTATTCCGATTGGATGGCCTCGTGAATGATGGCATCCACATTCGGGTCCAGCCGCACCTGCCCCTTACCCCCTGTGTTAGGTACTTCGACCAGGGATTGAACGGAATGCGTTTGTCTGTAAGCCCTGAGCCAGCGATAGATGGTCGGAACGCTAACTTCGCAGGAACTGGCCACCTGCTTAATCAACTTCTTATTTGCCCGGTCAGCCAGAATCGGCTGAATAATGGCAAATTTTTGCTGTGCCTTCTCCCACGCTAGGTCGGAAATACAGAGCAAATCATCGTGTGGAAGTGCCACCGGGGTTTCGTCCGAGGGAATGGGCTCCAGCTGGCTGATGGGAATACTTACACGTGCGCCGGTCGCCTCATACTCACCCATCACTCGGTCCAGGTCCATTATCCGTAAAAGGCGCACGGGGTTTCGCTGGTAGTGATACCGCTTGCCAGGCAGATATTCAATCTTGTTCATGGATGAGTGGAATGGGTGAGGAATTCATACTCCATATCCTGCTCTGCATCGTCAGAGGCTGAAATAAATCACTGCCAATCAGTCCCCGACTGACGAGGTGCCACAGCACAGGCAATAGTTCTGCCTGACGTTTCCCGTCCCCCAAGGCGACCAGTATGAGGTCTGCCGGGGTAGATGTATTCAGTCGCGACATCGTATCCAATAGTAGTTGGCGCCACTCTGGGCGAACCGGCAGAAACGGGTCTTTGAAACGCAACAGAAGTTTCGCGTTTTGCAGATAGGGTGTCTGAATTTCCGATTCCGTATAGAGCCGGAATTCCCATCCTTTGCTGGCGGCGTAATTCTGAGCCGCCCGGAATTTAGGTTTGAGTTGTGTCCAGTTATTACGCAGGTCTACCCGATATTTGATTTCGACCAGGACGGCAGGCTTCTCACCTGCGTAGAAAACCAGAAAATCAGGCGTGTAGCGCCGGGGCTTTCCTTCGAGATTATACTCAATCGTTACGGGCTGTTCAACATAGCTCACGATGTCTGGCCCGAATTCCAGCAGACAGCAAAAATCTCTCTCCAGGGCCGACTCCAAATGGACCAGTTGCCCGGTTTTAGCAGACGGATGGACCGCCCGAAGAGAACTGTGGCTTCTTCCGATTTTTCGGACAGGAAGCATTTTGTTTACTGAATGTTCTTCGGGTTTCTGCATCCGGGATGTCAGCACTGGCTTTGCATGGAAGACCAGAGTCGGTATCCGAGAAACCTTTGTGAAGGCAATCTACATCTTTCTTGTTGGTCTAGCACAATTATTTTTTAACATATGTAACTGAATACGAACAAAGTACGTGTCTATATACGAACAAAATGACGCTATATTGCAGTAAGTCAGTTTAACTACAAACAATGACCATTATCTAATATCAGAGTGAGAAATACAATGGGCCTGCCCCAAATATTGACAAGCTTGCGGCAGCGCCTTGGTGCCCAAGAGCTGCGAAGGCGTGACTTGCTAGCCGACGCCGATTACGTCAATGGCTCGAACTACGCCTTTGGCAGTCCAGGGCTTGATGGTTTGGGTTCTGGTCTCTGGTCTCTGGTCTATGCAAGCCCAAAATTGAGGACTTCATCTACGTTCGGGCCACTGACCACTCTACGTAACTAGCGAGCAAGCCACTGCCCTTCCAGAAGTACGGCACGAATCAACAAGGTGGGTGGCATAAGAAATCCTGGGCAGCTTACTACTATTGCCAGCAATGCCCTTGCGGTCTACCTGTGCCCCTAAGGACTGGCCCTATAAGGATGCCCCGGCCGCCGAGCTGCGCCTCCAGCACCAGCGCCTGTCCATCGCTCACAACAGCCTCGCTGAGGTGCTACTTGTAGAGAGAGAGGTCCGATGGCTTTCACTGAGGCGAATTTTGCTGCCGTAAGCGGCTTGTCGGGGCTTTCTGTTGCTACCCTCGTCAGCTCTCTCTTAGGACTCTCGCCGACCAGATTGTATCACTAGCCAAAATCTTTAATAATGTGCTCGATGCTGGCTTTCTTTATCGCCTGCTTCCAATCTTTATCGCTACTAGAGACGTGAATTATTAATCCAGAAAAAGGAGCAACTTTTCAGAACCCTCCGACCCTTCTGGCAAAAAAAGCAGTCACTTAGTTACATGCCCCGCTTTTACCAACTTCGTTAGCTACCTTTCTCATTCGTTGCAGAAAGTTTAAAACACCTGAATGAAGAAGTTCCCTTATTACGCACAGCTAGACACAATGGACTGTGGTCCGACTTGCTTGCGAATGATTGCCAAACATTATGGGCGAAACCTCTCCATACAATCATTGCGCGAAAAAACCCAAATCAACAAGGACGGGGTTTCATTCATGGGAATTGCCGAGGCTGCTGAGTCAATTGGGTTCAAAACGTTGGGAATCAAAGCAGATTTCCAAACCTTATCTACTCAGGCCCCCTTACCCTGTTTGGTTCATTGGGGCCAAAATCACTTCGTAATCGTTTATTCGATTAAACAAAAGAAATGGTGGAGCTTTTCTCGGAGGGGGGAAATTAATCATTCCAATGAGCGAGGAAAAACCCGCCGGGAAAATAAGCATCAAAATATTGTGCATGTAGCTGACCCTGCGAAAGGTCTTCTCAGGTACAGTCAAGAAGAGTTTGAAACGCACTGGTTGTCCATGCACCCAGATGGCCAGAAAAAAGGAGTCGCGCTCTTGTTTGAAGCAGGCTTAGACTTTGGCGGCCAAGAAGATGAAACCCCCTCTACGGCTTATGATTTATCAAGGGTTACTAGGTATCTATGGAATCATAAATCGTTGTTGGTCCAATTGCTTATTGGGTTGATTGTCGGAAGTGGATTACAACTTATATTCCCTTTCCTCACCCAATCTGTGGTTGATATAGGTATTACTACACAGAACTATTCTTTTTTGACTTTAATACTGGGGGGGCAACTTATGTTAATGGCCACCAGATTGTTAGTAGAGTTTGTGAGAAGTTGGATATTATTATATTTAAGTGCAAGAATTAACTTAAGTATAATATCTGATTTCATGATCAAGTTAATGCGACTACCCATTTCCTTTTTTGATACTAAACAGTTTGGCGACTTGCTGCAGCGAATTAACGATCATCATCGTATTGAAATATTCTTGACCGGCCAGACGATTACAGTCTTGTTCTCGTTGATTAATATGATAGTGTTTGGTGCCGTTTTGGCGCTTTATAATAAACTTATTTTTATAATATACTTTGTTGGTAGCACACTGTATGTTGGGTGGGTTCTACTGTTTTTGAAAAAAAGACGTCAACTCGACTTTCGTCGATTTGATGCGTCTTCTGAGAACCAAGGGTCTTTGATCCAACTAATTTATGGTATGCAAGAAATTCGCTTAGCTGGGGCTGAGCGCCCGATGCGTTGGGCTTGGGAACGCTTACAGGCTACCTTATTCAAATTGCAAATGAAGAGTTTGGCCTTAGGTCAATATCAACAAGCAGGTGGCTTTGCTTTGAACGAGGGCAAGAATATCATTATAACATTTTTAGCAGCCCAAGCAGTTATTAATGGTCAACTAACTTTAGGAGGCATGTTAGCCCTACAGTATGTTGTGGGTCAACTAAACAGTCCGATCGAACAATTGGTAACATTTGTCCAAGGATTACAAGATGCTAAGATTAGCCTTGAGCGACTCAACGAGATTCATACTCTTGAAGATGAGGAGGCAGTGCCTCCAGATTATGAATTGAGCTTAAAATCACCTGTTATAACTGAGAACAATGGGTTGATAGCCGGGCCTCTAGAGCTTACAAACATAAGTTTCTCGTATCCTGGCAATCAATTCGAATCAGTACTAAAAAACATTAGTCTTGTTATTCCGGCAGGTAGCACTACTGCTATCGTAGGAATGAGTGGAAGCGGAAAAACCACTCTTATAAAACTTCTTCTGCGATTTTATGAGCCATCGGGGGGGCAAATATTGCTTGATGGTAGGTCGTTGCTTCGCACAAGTCCGAAGTTTTGGAGAAAACAGTGCGGAGTAGTTATGCAGGACGGATTCATATTCTCTGATACTATTGCGCGAAACATAGCGGTGGGCGAGGATCAAATTGAATTTTCTCGATTAAAACATGCCGTTGAAGTAGCCAATTTGCAGACCTTTATTGAGACCCTGCCTTTGGGATTTAACACAAAAATTGGAGCTGAGGGGAATGGTCTCAGCCAAGGCCAGCGCCAACGTATACTTATCGCTAGGGCCGTTTACAAAGATCCCAGTTACATATTTTTTGATGAAGCAACAAATGCTCTCGACGCCAACAATGAAGCAGTCATCGTCGATCAGTTGAACAAATTTTTCATTGGACGCACAGTTATTATCGTAGCCCACCGTTTAAGTACCGTGCGAAACGCCGATCAAATCATTGTACTGGATAAGGGAGAGGTAACTGAAGTGGGCACACATGTCACGCTGGTAGAAAAAAAAGGAGCATATTGGCAATTAGTTAGGAATCAGTTGGAAATGGGCAATTAATGACGATGGATAATCAAGCATACCTTTTTGAGGAGCGCGCCGAAGAAATACAGGACTTGTTGGCAAAAGAGCCTTCTTGGTTCATGCGTTGGACTATCACTGTAGTATTGATTGTGGTATCTATGTTGTTGCTGGGCAGTTGGCTAATTCATTACCCCGAAATTGTGAAGGCTCCGTTTACCTTAACTGCAGTTAACGCCCCGAAGTCAGTTGTTTCGCATACAAATGGGACGCTAGTCAAACTGCTGGTACGCGAACAAGATACCGTCCTCGCGGGATCTGCCTTGGCCTATATGGAAAGCACCGCTCGCCACGAGGACGTGTTGAAACTGTCATCTGAACTAGCAGAGGCTTGGACATTTACTCTCGAAGGGCGATTAGAGGCGTTATCTTCCTTGCAGCTGACAAAGCATCAGCAGATGGGTGAGTTGCAAAGTTCTTATCAAGCATTTGTGCAAGATTACGTCCAAATGCAATCATACATTGACAAGGGATTTATTTCAAAAAAAAGGGACTTAATTCAACGAGAAGCTGCCGATTTGATTTCAATGCAGCGTAATATAGAAAAGCAGAGAGATTTATTAGCCAGTGATGGAAAACTTGCAAGAGATGAGTATAAATTGCAACAAAAGCTCGCGCAGGAAAAAGTTATAGCTTCCTTAGACTTAACAAAGGAAAAAAGCAAATACATTTCGCGACAAATTCCCTATCAGCAGGCAATTTCATCGTTGATTAACAATCAATACCTGCAGCGTTCTAAGCAAAGAGAGCTTTTGGAACTGGACAAATCAATAAGTGAACAAAGGAGCTTATTCTTACAATCCCTTAACAACTTGCAGAGCGCAATAGCCGCTTGGCAAATGAAATTTATTCTCAAGTCACCCGTAAGCGGCATAGTCCTTTTCGCAACTCCATTACAGCCAAATCAACAAGTTACTTCTGAGCAAGAGTTACTTTATGTTGCTCCGGAAAGAAAAAGATTTGAAGGAGAGATTAACATTTCTCAAAATAATTCGGGGAAAATTGCTGTTGGGCAACGCGTTCTAATCAAATTTGACGGTTATCCATATCAGGAATATGGCATTGTTTATGGTCGCGTTAAGTCCATTTCTAACATTCCAGTGAAAGATGGAAGTTTTTTTGCACGGATTGAGCTGCCGGATGGATTAATGTCAAATTATCATAAAAATTTGGCAAGCAAAGTGGGCATGAGAGCATCAGCTGAAGTCATCACTAATGACAAAAGGCTATTTGAGCGAATATTTCAACAGCTTAAGGGTATAGTGGTAGGCTCTTAGTTAAAAACAAGAATAGCAGGAGGGTAATTAATAAATTAAGAGTTATTCTGTTTATTCTTGAATAAATCGTTTATTTAGTTCATTTGCTCAATGGACATGATTTAAAAGATTGACTTCACTTTGTTTAGATTGTCATTAGAGATATTTCTATCAATTATCTTAAATGAAATTTGTAGATGAAGGCAGGGTTCATAATAATAATTCAACTATCATGGCAATTAGTAAATACTTTACATGTAATTGAGTGATATGTTTGAGGTGTAATCATAGAAAGGATTAAGTTGAAAATAAAATATTAAATCAAACATATATCAAGACTTTTTCTGCATTTCATTTAACATGAATAAGCTCATCACAAAGCGTGACGCCCAACTTACTCCTTCAATTCTTTTTAGGAATGCAGTAACATTGTTAGGCCTAAAGATCACAGCTAAGTCTTACAAGTTTGTAGTTGATTCGACCTTAGCAGAACTAGTAAAGGGCTTCCAGCGAGTAAACGTTAGCACATTAGCACTTAAGCTCAGCTTAAACGATTTAACTGATGTCGCATTTCCTATAATTGCGCACTTTCACACCAGTCCGGAAAGATTCGTTCTTGTTACCGATTTAAAGCAGAATCTTGTCACTTACCATGACCCAACTGCTGGTTGGACTACCGAGGATAGCGCATTGTTTGACTCCCGTTGGTCAGGGATTGCTCTTCTGCTAGAAGCGCATGAAAACAGCGGCGAACTTGGTTACTATACCAACTTACAAACAGAGCGGTTGAAAACTTTACGCCAAGTCAGTATAACTGCATTGTTAAGCCTCTGGGTGATAGTTTCTTTCAGTGCTGAAATGTCTGATAAAGCAGCAATAGCGGGAGTTTTATTGCTTTGTGGAAGCGTGACGTGCAGCTTGTTAATCGCTACTGACTTAGGAAGTAATTTTGCTGACCCCTTCTGTAAGATCAGCAAAAAAACCAATTGCAAAACGGTGTTGAATTCTCCGGCCGCAGCGCTTTTCGGATGGTTGAAAATGAGCGATATAGGGTGGATATGGTTTTTTGGCGCTTGGCTGACATGGAATCTCGGTATCCTCACGAATAACTTGGAACACACACTTATTGGCATCCTAGCGATGACAACGTTAGCCCTGCCGTACGTACCGTTTTCAATACTATATCAATGGCTCAAGGTCAAAAATTGGTGCTTACTGTGTCTTGTAGTATTATCTGTTTTTGTGGTATTGTTTCTGAGTTTATTTTCTCTCAGAAATCAGGTTTGGGAGCTTTTAAATGATACTCAAACTTTGGTGTCAATGTGTTGCGGGTATGCTTTTTCTTTGCTGATTGTTATTTTGTCTAAACCTTATATGCTTTCTACTGGTAAAGCAGTTCATTTGCAAAAGAAGAATCAGTTTTATCAAGAACAACCAGAGATTTTTAAGATATTGCTGTTTCAACAACCCTATATTTCTAATGATATAAATTTCCCAGATATTATTGTTGGTAATTTGCATTCCGAATGGAATATTATTGTTATAGTCAGCCCTTTTTGTAAATATTGTGCACAAGCGTATCATATCCTAACTGGGCTGGTTTCACAGATGGATGAGAGATTATCACTTGCGTTCCGTTTCAGTGTAAGCATGGCAGACACGTCCTCTGAAGAATTCAAGGTCGCGCAGCACTTACTGGCCGTATCCAAAGATCAGCAATTAGCAGCACTTGCAGCCTGGTTTCAATCTAAATCATATTCTTCATTATGTGAAGAATTCCCTATCATATCACTTCAAAGCGCTTTTTCAGATTTGCAGCGGCATGTGGCATGGGCTAACAACAATAATATAGCTCTAACTCCAACTATTTGCATTAATAATCATTTTTTACCAAGCATATACACTATTCAAGATGTTGTATATCATCTGCCCTCGTTAGCTTTATCAGAGGCTAAAAATTCTTCAAACCATTGAAAGCAGTAGTTTGCATAGCAGCAATATTATAATGGCAATATGTGCAATTGCTATCAGTGTGGCACCTGCTTGAACAATTCATTATGACGTACATGTTGGGTCTATTGCCATTCTGTTAAATAGGGATTATATGAACATTTTGCAGGTTTAGAATAGTGGTTCAATGGCTCGGAAACGAAAGCCCTGCAATCTGAGCAAACGTATCGAAATTCGCAATCTTGACAGATAGTTATTTGGTCTTTGGCTATATGCCACTTTTCGGCGAAAACTGGGTTTTCTATTACTGTAAAAATTGAGGTGTCTGAAATATGGCCAAAATTATCAGGCATTGCAGGGCAGTTTCTGAAAAAGCCATATTGATCAATTGATACCTTTTGATTTAAACAGTTGTTTGCTGAAAGTGATTCTGAGAAATGTTTTAAATTAACTAAAAAATAATTTGGTGAAATAAAACCGCAATGACTTTCATCACCCAATGATTCTACAGTATAAGTTACATTAGTTGTTTTAGACTGAAAATCAGTGAATTGTATATCAACTGGACAACTATGTGTAATAAGTACCGTTATTCTAGGGAATTCATTAATAAGGTGATTGACAAAGTCAATATCGACTTTCGCATCATACTTTAGGTATAGTTCAATAGATCGAATACGGGTGCCATTAAAATTGTTTAGAATTGTAAATAAATCCTTTATTCTGATTGTTTTAAAGATTCGTAACTGAATTGCCCTACATCCAAGCATATCTAGGTCTTTCACAACTTGACTGTAGTCATATAATTGCTCTCCTATATCTATGATGCTATTCTGTATAACGCAAGGTAGCTCAAACGTAAAATCAATCGCTGGATAAAGGCTTAACTCTGCGTGAGTATAAAATGCCCCAACTTCAGCCTTTTCTAAAAAATTAAAATACTCGTCAATAACCTCATGGTCTGAATAGTCAAAATCTTTTTTAACTTCTAATAATGACTTTCCCGTTGAGCTTATTAGTATTTCCTGTAAATCGTTGGGTATAAAGTGAATATG
This sequence comes from Hymenobacter sp., assembly GCA_043738185.1. GTDB lineage: Bacteria > Bacteroidota > Bacteroidia > Cytophagales > Hymenobacteraceae > Hymenobacter. The sequence continues at coordinate 43,381 of JAYSZD010001079.1, forward strand.
ACCTTTCTGTAAATCGCAGATTGTGGACCTAGAATAGCCTTTTACTGCGATACAATTTGAGTAGAGCTTAAAATAGCGGCTGTCTTCACGCATATCATTTGTTCTTAATGTGCTGAAAGCACTTGGAAATGTGTTTTGGATATACAATGGGCACGCATTTTGTACTTTGGTAGCTTTCAATTGCTATAAACCTGGGGCGCAATGTTGCGCCAAGTTGTGAAGTGTCAGTTGATTCATAATCAATAAAAGTGCATTTCCTGAATGTTACAGGTAACTGACTTAAATTATCAGAAATGAATTCTTTTAGGTCAATGAGCTTACTCATACAAAAAAATTATTGTGTTAAAAATGTCGCAATCATTTTATCAAGTTTGTAATTACAATACTCAGAGTTCGCATTGTATTGACCTATTGGGTTAACTTCAAACATCACGTATTTATTATCAAACGTCAAAGCTATATCAAGAGAGCCGCTAATGAGATTTAATTCATGCATTAGCAATAGTAGCTTGTTTTTGATTTCTAGAGGAATATTGAATGGAACGAAACGATCAACTGCCTGGAAACTATCCTTACGGATATCTATTGAAGCAGTCTGTCTATTGGTAGGAATTGATGCCATTGCGTAAAATTCATTGTTTAAGAAAAAGACTCTCAGTTCTAATTTCTTGTCTATTAATTCCTGAAAAAGACTTAAGGCGAAGCATTCTGATAATTCATTTATTCTTTCCAAGTTCCATTCTTCTGTGAAAATTTGTGCAGAGCCATTTTTGTACCCAGCATCTATGCCATTAGAAATAGGTTTGCAAACTATTCTTCCGTATCTCTCAATAAATAATATGACTTCATCTTTTCTAGAAGTAATGAGCGTGCTTGGTATATCCAGTCCTAGTGCCTGTGCTTTGCTTAGCACAGCTAGCTTATTCACATTAGCTTTGGAAGCGCTACCAATGCCAGGCTTGTCCTCAAGAGCCAAATTTATATATTCGGCCAATGCAGAATTTTCTAAGTACAGATGGTGATTAAGTAGTTCTGACTCTTTTGTTTTTGAATTGTTTGAATCTAAAAAATTATAGAAAGTAAAATTGCCCCTCCTATACCAATAACTTGTTATTTGACTAAGGTTTATTTTTTTTCCCGCGTGAATTATGCTTAATTCATCAAGTTGGCTGACATTAATTGTCGTGCTAATTTGTTTTTTATGATTAATTCTGATTACTTTTTTCTTTTTAAAGAGCAGCCAATCGATTACATCAGAAGTTGACTGGTCTTCTTCTGTGGTAATTATTAAAATAGGCATGAGAACATCATTAAAGCTCTTATTAAACTAACGGGTTTAGCCGTTAACATAAAGAGTGAAATTGAAGATAATAAATGGGGGTTGCATTTAGCATGCCGCTAAACGCAACCCCCATTTTACTGTGAGTCTTAAAAACAGCATGATGATTAACAACCGGCTGGGCACGTTCCGAATCCTCCTTTGTCGTCGTACCAATCGGTATTGGACCCTTGAAAGCCGGTGTGGTACACTGGATGCTGCCCACCTGGCATTGCCAGTCCGCCTACGACCTTTCTGAGCATTTTTGGGTCAATGACCTCTGCCTTTACCTGTGAAAGCCCTTGTAATTTCTTCATGTGTTTGTGATGAAATGTGTTCAAAGTCAAACTTACTTAAAAAAATCTCATAAATTATTAAGTGTTTCAAATAAAATTAGTTGAAAGTAGATACGTTAAGTTATAGGACGTCAGTATATGGATTCGAGAAGGACAGCCGAGTGCCGTTAAGTCAGATTTTAAGGAAGTATTGACGATGTTAAGTGTAAACTGTTTAAATGAATATAATGGGGCATAGGGAGACGTAATATTCCAAAATCCGAAAAAATTTACCTATCTAACATTTTGGCATTCATGAATATCCAAAATCATACGGCCTGCGCCTTGTTCTAGTAACTTTGCGTTTCTTATGCGTTGCCTTATTTAAGGTTTGCATGAACCTGTAAATTGCTCTCGTTGATTAGTCCTATAATACCTGAGCAACGACTTCTTCGATGAAATGCATGTTGAGCCAAATTGGAAGTGTTAAGCTCAATTGTTCATTTTAACCAGGTCACCTCACGTTAGTGCTACATGGTGCATTTTTACTCGAGGTATATTGTCTGAAGCATAGTTTGTCCAACAGCTTTCAGGGTCTTGCGGTCAATTATAGACATATTATCTGCTGTTGAGTGATGGTACGCAGGGAAAACGTCAGTTGAGGTGTTGTAATGATAAACATCAATTGTGGGTATGCCTGCCTTGTTCGTATAGATATGGTCATCAGTGATGCCATCTGTTTCCTTGTAGAGGAAATAGTTGGAGTAACCGATCTGATTCGCAACATTCCAAACTTTGTCTAAAGCAGCCCGTGCGTATGTACGCGACGTTGCTTCTTGGGTAAAGTTTCCTCCTTTTGCCCCCACCATGTCAAGTAGTACGCCATATTCGGCTTTGTAATTTGCTGGCATCAGATTGGCAGCCCAATACTGGGAGCCCAAACACCATGAATCCGATGAGCTGCCTTCAAGCTGATTTTTCAGGTCTGATTGGGTTGAAATATCAAAGCCCCAATCCTCTGCGTCAAAAAGGATAAAATCCACTCCTATTCTGGGTGCAAGACTGTCGGGTTGCTGGCTGAACACACGAGCCATTTCCAAAGCGACTGCCACGGCACTCGCGCCATCCGAAGCACCGTCCATTGGCTCGTTTTTCCTTACTGAATCATTGTCAGCAAAGGGGCGCGTGTCCCAATGAGCAAAAATGGCCACTCTCCGGGTGGCTTGAGGCTGGTATTGCGCAATGATGTTGCGAGCTTTAATATATGTTCCGTCGAAGGTCATCGCCTCGAAGGGTTGTTCCATTACCTTCAAGCCGTAGCTTTTGAATTTAGCCACTAACCAATTACCTGTTGCAAGGTGCGCTTTGGTATTAGGTACGCGAGGTCCAAACGCGACTTGTCTGGCCGTGAATGCAAATGCGGAGTCGGCATTAAACGGTGGAGCACTGAGTGATTTTACTTCAGATGTGGGCGCGTTTTTATTGTTATTCTCAGCTGTTCCACCCTTCTGCTCACAACCTACTATTGCTGTTAGGCTGGATATTAAAACAAACGCAATGAATCGTTTTAGTATTGGTTGTAAACCCTGGTTATAAACTTGAAAACATTGGGACATGGTCCTCTTTATTGGATTTGGCATTTCAAAAATTTCAGATGGGTCAGATGGGAAGGTTAACAATATCAAATGCTACTCATTATCCAGTGGAGCAAACTTCAGCTGCATCCACTCCAAGTAAGCGTAGTCTCGTTTTTTCATTTTTCCAATTGACGAGAAATATGAGATTATGTTACTAATTTTGAGTCTGTTTGATTCCGAGTAAGGAATTTTACAAACTCAAATAACTGCACTTTAATTAAGAATCCATTGAACAAATTTAGAACCGCTATTAAGTCGCATCGACTTGGCTCACCACTGTGGACATAGTTTGCCGGCTGCCCTGTGGCCGTACAAGAGGCCAGACACGCGAGGCACCCAACGCCAATTCAGCATATTTTATATTGATGATGTGTCTCATTCGTTGTACCTACGGCTGGCGTTCCAAGACCGGGTGGGACCACTAAATGCGTTCTCGCCTCCAATACTCGATTGATCCTTATGGGCAAAACGTGATTTTTGGCATCTGTACGATAGGGCTACGCAATAGAACAAAGCATTGTCCTTCAAACTTAGGGAGTGTTTACAGTTAGAGCCAAGTTAATGCGGCCACTAAGCAGCAAGTAGCATAGTAGCTGTTGGCGCGTTTGTCGAATCGGGTGGCCACGGCCCGAAAGCGTTTTAAGCCGTTAATAGCGCGTTCGATGTGATTTCGTTCTTTGTAAATTTCAGCGTTATGCTCAATGGGCACCGTCCGGTTTTTCTTGCTGGGAATCACGGCAGTTGCGCCCGCTTGCTGAATTTGGGCGCGCACGTAGCCCGCGCGTCGTACGCCCGGTCGGCCAGCACGGCTTGGCCGGGGCGCAGGTGGTCCCGCAACAGGCCCGGGGCCTGAGGGCAGTCGCCTGCCTGGCCACCGGTCAGGGCCAGGGCGCAAATCCGGCCCTGCGCGTCGCAGCTTAGGTGGCGCTTGGTCGTGAACCCGCCGCGGCTGCGGCCAAGCGCCTGGCCGACGGGGCTGTCTTTTTTTTGGCCCCGGCGGCCACTTGGTGCGCCCGCACGGCGGTGGAGTCGACCAGCAACCGGTGCAAGCCCGTGGCGTTCTGCACCTACAACCAGAACACATGAAAGCGGAAAGCATTAATGCTATGCTTGGATTATTGATTGAGCCAGCCAAGTGGAACACTTTATTTTGGTATTTTTGAGGATGGGTGAAAAATAAAGAATTATCTCTCTATATTTGATTCGTAATTAAACCTAACCCCCACAAAACCCTGCCATGAAAAAGTTGCAAAAACTATCGCAAGTAAAAGCGGAAACCATTGACGTCAAAGATTTGAAGAAAGTCGTAGGCGGTGTCCCAAGCATGACTTATACCGGCTTTGAAGGTCTGCATACAGACTATTACAGCGGTGATGGTCGCTTTGGTATGTGCCCCGCCGGCTGCTAAGTAACCAGTAAAGATCAGCTTAATGTAGTAAAATGAGTTGATCCCAGTTACTGGGTGCAATGAAATCAGACGGCGTGAGTTGACGGTTTCGATCCGTTGCTCACGCCGTCTGATTTCATTTAGCTACATGGATGCGATTTTAATTATATTTAAGATTAAAGGAGTTAACCGCTTTTTAATTAGAGTTTCCCTCGCCTGCGCGTACCGGTAGAGGTAATCTTTCGTCAGTTTTCTCCACGCCGACACCGGCTGGACCTGCCTTCTGAACCGCCAACGTCGGGTAACGTGACAACTGGTCCGAAGGCAAACGAAGGTAAGTTTGTCAAGGGACTGCTTCCTTATATGTGAACGCCTATCAGGAGGCTATGCTGGCCCACTACGTTAATCGGTGGTAGATTCAACACACGGCGTTGGCCACGCATTGGCTCTCGGTTAGCCACGTGCTAGCCCCCTTCGGGTCTTGGAATTCGCTCCCACGCCTGCGCGGATGTTGTGGACTTACGCCACATGCGGCATATCTTGGCCAGAAATGCCTCAGTTGCTCGAACTGCATCTCTTCTCTCCGCGTCAAAGCCCAGCGCTGGTGGACTTGCTCACGACCGTGGCACATTTCCATCAAACTGAGTACGCCCTGCGGGTGAACCATGACTGTGAATTTTAACTTGCCATGGTTGCCAGGTTCGGCCTGTTCTTGCAGCTTGGTGTCGCTGCCCTACTTGAACGGTCCCGCGCTGGAGCTGATTCCTAACCGGTTGCGGTAAGCGCAGAGGTTGTGGCTTATTCCTATTACCTCAGCCAAATACGATTTTTAGGTGGCCCACAGCGTAGAAGCCTTCTGAAAGCTGTTTGAGCAAACAGGCTTTGGATTAGTGAGCCCAATCCGGCCCAGCATGGTGTAGCACAGCAGGAGTTCACTTGGGCGGTAGTTTTGTTAGGGACCGTAATTGGTGTGAGTGAATTTGTCTGCCTGCAGGCAACAGCCATGATTTGATACCGGAGTGAAATATGTAAAAGACCTGACACATTCCTGATTCGTATTGTAGAGAGTCATTTTCCCGACATATTCTTTTACAGATGCTTCCCATAATTCTCACCACCTTTGACTTAATTCCAAGCTTTTAGCATCGGCTTCGGTCAGCTTTCGCACTAGCTTTGAATGTAAATGGATGTTAAATGGCAGAAAGTTCTCATCGGGTCCGGCGTTTAACAGCAGCAACCCGCAGCCGGGCGAAATCTCGCTCGCGCACAACGGCGTCCTGTTTCTGGACGAGCTGCCGGAGTTTAAGCGCACGGTGCTGGAGGTGATGCGCCAGCCGCTGGAAGAACGCCGCGTGACCATTTCGCGGGCCAAGGTGAGCATTGAGTTTCCGGCCAACTTCATGCTCATTGCCAGCATGAACCCCTGCCCCTGTGGCTACTACAACCACCCCGAAAAGGAATGCGTGTGCGGCCCCGGCGTGGTGCAGAAATACCTCAACAAAGTATCCGGGCCGTTGCTCGACCGCATCGACCTGCACGTGGAAGTAACGCCCGTCACCTTCGACCAGATGACCGAGACGCGCAAGGCCGAAACCAGCGCCGACATTCAGCCCCGCGTAGACAAGGCCCGCCAGGTCCAGGAAACGCGGTTTCGGGACTACGCCGACATTCATTCCAACGCCATGATGCCGCCGCAGATGGTGAAGGACCTCTGCCAAATCAGCGAAGAAGGCCGCACGCTGCTGAAAACAGCCATGGAGCGCCTCGGTCTCTCGGCCCGCGCCTACGACCGAATTCTAAAAGTGGCCCGCACCATTGCCGACCTGGCAGGCACCGACGATATTCAAATCAATCATTTGGCCGAAGCCATTCAGTACCGCAGCCTCGACCGGGAGGGCTGGGCGGGGTAACCATCATTATGTACAAGGCCCTAGTCAAACCTGCTCTTTTCAACCTCGACGCCGAGCGCGCCCACCACCTCGTTTTCGACAACCTGCGCCGCGCCGCGCGGGTGCCGGGTGCCAAGGCGGTGCTGCGCGGGCTGTACGACTACCAGCACCCGAGCCTGGCGCGGGAGCTCTTCGGGCTAAAATTCCCGAATCCGGTGGGGCTGGCGGCGGGGTTTGATAAAAACGCCGTGCTCACCGATGAGCTGGCCACGCTGGGCTTTGGCTTTGTGGAGATTGGGACGGTGACGCCCCGGCCGCAGCCCGGCAACCCGCAGCCGCGCCTGTTCCGGCTGCCGCAGGACGAAGCCCTGGTGAACCGCATGGGTTTCAACAACGATGGGGCCGCGGCGGTGGCCGCCCGGCTGGCGCGGCGCCGGAACGGGCAGCTCATCATCGGCGGCAATATTGGTAAGAACAAAGACACGCCCAACGAACAAGCCGCCGCCGACTACGTGGCCTGCTTCGAGGCCCTAGCCAACGTGGTGGACTATTTTGTGGTTAACGTTTCATCGCCCAACACGCCTAATCTGCGCCAGCTGCAGGAGAAAAAGCCACTCATCGACCTGCTCCAGCAGGTGCAAGCCTGCAACCAGCGCCGCCCTAAGCCGCGCCCGCTGCTGCTGAAAATAGCGCCCGACCTAACCGATTCGCAGCTCGACGACATTCTGGAGATAGCCGAGGAAACCCAGCTCAGCGGCCTGGTAGCCACCAATACCACCATCAGCCGCGATAATCTGGTGACCAATGCCGCCCAGGTGGCGGCCTTGGGCGCGGGCGGACTGAGCGGCCGGCCGTTGCGGGCGCGGGCCACGGAGGTAATCCGCTACTTGCACGAGCGCAGCCACGGCAACCTGCCCATTATTGGCGCGGGTGGCATTCATTCGGCGGCCGATGCGTTGGAGAAGCTGGCGGCCGGCGCTTCGCTGGTGCAGCTCTACACCGGCTTCATTTACGAAGGGCCAGCGCTGGTGAGTCAGATAAACAAGGGACTGGTGAAGCGCTAAGGCAAGCAACGGGCGGGCTACAGCTTCGCTCCTATTTTGAACTCGATGACATCGGCGGAGCCCCGGTGAACTTTCAGGTCGATGGCCCCGAAAAGCAGGTCGGTGACGTGGTATTTCAGCCCCAGCCGCTCGTAGTAGAACGTGCTCGACCGATAGGGCTCGTACACGTAGATGCCCAGGTGCGAAACGACGGACATCCGCCCGAAGAGCCATTCGTGGCCCACAAATACGCCGGCCTTCTTCACGTCGGGTTGCCGGAGGCCGGCGCGGGTTGTGTCCTCCAACGTAGCTTTCAGCGACCGGTCGTAGAAACCCTCGGCCCCGGCCACCAGCGCGGATTTGCGGCTGACGCGCCGGCCTACCGCGGCGCTGATGGAATTGACGAGGTACTTCTGCTGGTCGCTCTGCGAGCGCTGCTTGAAGCCCAGGCTGGTGCTCAGGTTGTAGAACGTGCGGCCCACATCGGTCGGGGCGGGCGCGTTGGGGTTGCGCTGGGGCGGCGTGCGCAGCTGGTGGTAGTTGAGGCCCAGCAGCACGGAGGGCAGGTTCACGCCCAGATTGGGCTTGGTGGTGGCACCGTTGGAATAATGGTTCAGGCCCAGGCCCACCAGCAAGCCCAGGTGCGGCGTCAGGGCATAGTCGTACTCAAACCGCAGCTGAATACTGGCGTTGAAAGCCGAGCTGGCAATGTTGTTTTTGTGGTTGGAGAGGCGGTTGTAGGGCTTGGTGAGGTAGGCCAGCCCGGCCCCCAGGCGGAAGCTGAGGTCGTGCTTGGGGCGCCGCCACAACGACTTGCTCATGTAGGGCGTAGCAGCCACCGCGTGGCCCAGCACCGGATTGTGGAAGTCGTAATACGTGAGCGTGAGGCCAATTTTGGGGTAGCCGTGCCACCCGTGCCAGGGCTGGTCGCCGGTGGTTTGTCGCTGAAAATTCAACTCCAAGCCCGTGGGGTGCGACACCACCAGATGCCGGAGCGCCGCCGTGTGCGCCATGATAAAACTGCCCTGGGCATACACGCCCACCGCGAGCGGCGCCCGCCGCGCCGCCGCCGCCGAATCGGCCTGCGCGGCCACGGCCCGAGGCAGCAAGGCCAGCAACAGCCAGGCTAAGCGGCTCAATACCAGCCGAACTAGCACGTAATACCGCATAAAACAAGCATCGGGGCAACCACCAATTCACAATCCAGCCGTTGCATTTCCAGTGCTTTACCTAAGAAACAATTCCTGACGCCAGACGCGCCCGCTCCCCCAAAAGTCGTTACAAAAAAACGATAAGAAAAGGCGCAGTGGCCCGAATTGCCCCGTTTTCGCGCCGCATTCTTCGCTTGCTTTTTCTTGCGGCACACTCCTTAAACTCGGCGCCTGGCATAGCTGGGGGCACAAACCCAACTTGTCTTTCACGGTGGCGGCGCGGATTACAGCTACAAAAAAGCGCACGTAGTCAATTGCCGAAGCGCTATCTCGAAAAAGAAAACGTGGCGGGCCGCAAGGTTACGAAGCAGTTGACGTTGTTGTTTTTAGTCGGGCCGGAGCGCCCACCTGCCGGGCCTGGCGTGCGGAACAGGCCCAACAAGTGGGCGCTCCGGCGCAACCTTTTCCACCCATTACACGCTAAGAGGCCCGAATTAACCTAAAACAACGCATTTGCCTACTACTACTTTATCTGATTCGTTCGTTCCCCATCCCTTTTTTAATCCTTAACACCTGTTATCTGTCATGAAAAAAATTGCAGCACT
>JAYSZD010001080.1:0-6296 GCA_043738185.1 Hymenobacter sp.
TGCCAACGCTCAGCCCGGCCATTTAGTGCGTAGTGGCCGAACGGCCCTCCGAGGCCAGTGACTTGGCCTGCATGCCCGCCAGAAAGCACGGCCGGCACCGGGCTTCGTAGGAGTCCGTTTCGCCGAGCAGCACCTGGCTTTCGCTGGCCGCGATGCGATACGAGTACGAGGCAATTTCGCCGCAGCACACGCACACGGCGTGCACTTTGGTCACGTATTCGGCCGTGGCCAGTAGCGCCGGCATGGGCCCGAACGGCCGACCCAGATAGTCCATGTCCAGCCCAGCCACGATGACGCGGGTGCCGTTGTTGGCCAGCTGCAGGCAAACGTCAACCAGAGAATCGTCAAAAAACTGGCCTTCATCAATGCCCACCACATCGGAACCGGCGGCGAGCAGCAGGATTTCGGACGGCAGGGCCACCGGCGTCGAGCGGATGCGGGCCGCGTTGTGGCTCACCACGTCTTCGGCATCGTAGCGGGTATCCACGGCGGGCTTGAAAATTTCCACCTGCTGCCGGGCAATGCGGGCACGGGTCAGGCGGCGAATGAGTTCTTCGGTTTTGCCCGAGAACATGGAGCCGCACACCACTTCAATCCAGCCCCGGCGGGGGGCGTGGTGACGGTTGCCGACGCGGGGTTCAATAAACAAAATACAGCGGGCTTGAGATGATTTGGAAACCTAAAGTTAGGAACGAACCACCGAGCGCGAAGCCGCGATTTTACGGCGCTGCTCAGCCGGCTTCAGCAAACCTACTGACCTTCTGCCCTTCCACCGCGGCGCTTTGCCGTCAATATATTCCGGTCATTCCGCGTTTCGGCTTAGCTGTACCGGACGTGGGGCAGCTGCGTGGCTTCGGGCACGCGGCCCACTACTTCGCCGGCGGCCAGACGGGCCTGGCAGGTCAGCCGCTCGTGGGCGAGCAAGCGCCCGGCGGCCCGGTAGCGCTCCTCGGCCGCCGTTGGGGGGCTGAGGTTTTCCAGACCGATGCGCACCTGCAGGCGGCAGGTGGTGCAACGGCCTTTGGCGCCACAGGCGTGCATCCAGTCGTGGCCGGCGGCTTGCAGGGCGGCCAGCAGCGTGGCCCCGGCAGGCACCGGCACTGCGGCACCCGGTAAGTTTTCAATCGTTAAGAGGGCCATTTGTGCCTAACTTCGGCCACCGAAACCCGGCCTTTTTATGAACGACAAATATAGCCTCGCCAAGTGTGCGCAATACGGTCGCCGTCTGGCCACACGGCTCTGCGACCAGCACTTCGGCTCCCAGTCCGCCGCCACCCTCGATGGCCCGGCAGTACTTAAATTCACGCCCATTCGCCAACTCAATCTACTGGTAATACGCCAGTTGCTTGGCCAGTGGCAAGCTGAAACGGCTCGCCTACGCAGCCCTTATTTCAATTTTGAGGCGGCGCCAGTGCAAGTGGCGCTTACACAGTTCATGAATGTGCTTTCGCGCCATATCAGTCTGGGCCGCGGCACTTTTGAACCGTTGCTGGCCCAAGCCGTCGCCGACACCCTGACCATCGTGGCGGACCCGGCCGCCAGCTTTCAGCGCCTGATTTTGGGCAGTCCCGAAACATTCACCCTGCCGGGGCTGCGTGCCAACCTGCGCTACATCGACGTGGACAAAGCCTTTTACGAAGGATTTGTGGATAGCCTGCCAGCCAGTAGCGAGCTGAGCCGCGACTTCCTAACGCACCGCTTCGAGTTGTACCACGCGGCCAACTACAAAGCTCACCAACCCATGCAGCGCGTGGTAGATGAGCTTAGCGCCCTGCTCCCGCTCACTACCGCCGATTTACTCGAGGATGGCCCGGTATCGACCACGACCGTGCCGGTTGCGCCGGTTGTCGAGCCCCAGCCAGCGGCCGTTCCTGTGGCCGTTGCGCCAGAACTTGCGCCCGTCGCCGTCCCATCGTTCGTAGCGGCTCCGGCGACAGCGGCTGTGACGGCTCCTCCCACGGTTGCTGCTGAGCCAGTGGCCCCCATCCGGCAGGTGCCAACTTCGGAAATAGCCAGCGTGCCCCTTCACGAAAAGCTGAAAGCCAGCCAGCCCAGTGCGTCCCCGCTGGCCGACGCCTTGCGCGCAAGCGCGGCGCCTTCTCAGCTGGCCGAGCGCACAGGCCCGAAAGTTGAGACATTGCGCGAAGCTATTTCCATTAATCAGCGCTTCAGCTTCATCAACGAGCTATTCAGCGGTGAAAACATGGATTATCACGCCACCATTCAGCACCTCGACTCGTTGGAAACGGCCGACCAGGCACGCGCTTATGTTACCGGCGACTTGTCCCAACGCTACGATTGGAACCGCAAGGAAGAGCACGTCAACAAGCTTCTGAAGCTCATTGAGCGCAAGTTTGCCTAGTTCCCCATCCGTTTCAAGCGCACGACCACAGAGCTTCTGGCTCCGTCGCTGGCTATTGCCCTGGCTACTTGCTGTAGCGGCCCTGGCCAGCCTAGCGTATCCGATGTACGTGCATTTCGATTTTTCCCATTCGCCCGATACGCACAGCTATTTGCGCATGGCCGCTGGGCGTTTTGATAGCACGCGGGTAACGCACCGGTACCGGGTACTGGTACCCGCCGCTGCCGCCGTCGTGGCCGCGCCCCTCGCCAAAGCCTATGCAAAGGTGTGGCCACAACGCCCCGCCGGGCTATGGCCCTTGCGCTTTGCTTTTTATCTGGTCAACTGCCTTTTGCTGGCCGCCGCCGCGGCCTGCTGGTTCAATACCGCCCGGCTCACCGGTGCCACTGCGGAAGCGGCAGCGCTCGCCATGCTGGCTGTGCTCACCAGTCGCTGGGCCGTGTACGCCGCTGGCCTCCCCCTTACTGACAGTCTGTACCTGCTGGTTTTTGGTTTGGCGTACTACGGAATCCGCCGCGGGCCAGCCGGGAGTTGGGCCTTGATTCTAGCGCTTGTGCTCGGCCCCATCGCCAAGGAATCGTTCTTTCTGCTGCTGCCATGGCTGTTTTTGTTTGGCCGCAACACCCTTTCCTGGCCCCGGCAGCTCCTGGCTTTGGCCGTAGGCTTGGCCGCGCTCTTCGCCATACACCGGGTTGTTGATAACAGCATAGCAGCGCCGCCCACTCAGTCTATTTCCAATGCCCTGGAGCATATTGAAAACCTGACTTACTCGATGCGTCGCGCTTTTTCGGCCAAAGGTATCGGCGAGCTAATCAGCATCTTCGGACTCTTCACCCTTATTCTCCCCATTGCCATGTGGCTGGAAAAAAGGCGCAATAATTTTTCCTCCCGCTTCTACGCTACCTTGGGCGTATCCGAGGTTGGCTTGCTGGTTGTGGTGTTGCTGCACATGCTGCTTTCAGGCGACTTGGGTCGCATGGGCTACCTGTTCGCGCCCGTTTTCTGTGCCGCGTTGGCGTTAGTCTTCACGCACGGCCGCCGCTTGCTGCGCGAATAAATGGCTCTTGCTCGGCCCCTGCAAGCCGATTAGCGACAACCCCAGCAGCACCGGCCATACCGGCATCAGAAAGCGGGCCGCGCCCAACGGGCCCGTTACCACGGCCACGTACAGCAGCAACCCAACTGCGAGCCAGCCCCCGGCGCGCATCAGTGGCCCCCCGCTTCGAAGCAACAGCAGCCCCCGCACAGCCAGTACCAAGCGGGCTACATTGGCCAGCAACACCATCGCCAGCCCCCCAAGCAACCCCAAAGGCAACTTGGCGAGCGCCTGCAGCAAACCCCCATCCCGAACTTGCGCCAGCAATCCCCCACCAACAGGTGGTTTCAAACCCAAAAACTGACTGATATCAAATCTGCCGGGGTCTAAGAAAAAGGCGCCCATTCCCAACGCCTGTTGGCTGGCATATAGCAGCGGATGCGCCCATAATACGGCCGCCGCTTCTTTACGAATCAATTGTTGGCGCTGGGCGAAAGTGGGCTGGGCATTTGCTTTTCGCAGTACTCCCTTAACCCAAGTATCCTCGGCCGCTGGTCCGGCTTGCTGCCGAATTACCCCAGCTGCATTATAATACAGCAGGTTGATTTCGGCGATACTCGAAAAATGGAAATACCCGGTGCGCTGCTCATTCCATTCCATGTAGGCACCCGTCACGAGCAAAGGCACTAGTCCCAACAGCCCCAGCACCCATTTCCTGCGCCGCCACGCAATCAGTACGCCCATCCCCCCCAATCCAACTGCCAACGGATAAAAAACCGGTTTCAGCAGCAACGCTAAAACCAAAGCACCCATTACTCCAGCGAAATACCGACTCCTTTTGGTCCTGATAAAAAGCAAGGCACTACTCATCAGAATAAGCACCACCGATTGCAGGAGCATTTCGCTCATCACGGCATTAGCATAAATGTACTGTGCGGGGAAAGTCAGCAAAATCAGTACTACCCAACTCCATTTCTTCGTTTTGGGTCTGCACCAACGGGACCAGTAAGCTATTACGAATCCAATAGTCAGGATGCTCAACAGATTCTGAATTATTAGTAGCAGCACCGGCTGCTTCCCACTATTTAAAACCAGTAAAGCCATCGGATAACCAGGTGGCCTAATCGTATATTCCTGAATTGCCTCTCTTTCTAACAAACCAGCAGGCAAAGCACGAGCATAAAGCTGCCCGTGAATCCGCAGATTCTCAGCGGCCTGCAAATATCTGTCTGAGTCTGGAAAATACCACTCCCCGGTAGTCAGGGACCAGCCCAAAGCAAGTGCATGTACTGCTATCAATACCGCCCAAATCCAAACTGGTACTCCCTTGGCCCTCATCAGCGCACCAAGTCTTGCTTGCGGTACGCATCCAGGGCCAGCAAACTGAACAGGAGAATGGTAAACGACCACAGGGAAGACCCTCCGTAACTAAAAAACGGCAGCGGAATGCCCACTACGGGCGCTAATCCAATCGTCATCCCAATATTCACAGTTATGTGAAAAAATAGCACACTCGCCACGCAGTAGCCGTATGTTCGTCCAAATACTGATTTTTGACGTTCCGCTAAGTGGATAATTCGCCAAAGCAAAACCAAATACAGTCCAATCACCAAACAACTACCCATCCAGCCGAATTCCTCACCTACTGTACAGAAAATAAAGTCCGTGCTCTGCTCAGGCACAAAATCAAATTTAGTCTGAGTACCCTGCAAGAACCCCTTGCCAACAAGTCCTCCTGACCCAATTGCAATTTTACTCTGTGTCACATTCCACCCCTTACCCAACGGGTCTGATGATGGGTTGATGAGTATTTCAATGCGCTGCCGTTGGTGAGACTGCAGTACATTATTATAAAAAAAGTCCACCCCTAATACCATTCCCACCACAGCAGCCCAAACACCCACTGCAAGAGGCAAATGATGCCGGAGCACCCTACGATTAAATCCTAACACGGCTAAAAGTATAACCGTGAAAGCACCGACCAACCACAATTTCGGCACCAGCAAAGCAAGGAAAAGGATAATGCCTCCCACTACTAACAAAAGCAGTATCAGAGGGGACATCCCTTCTCTAAAATAAGCTAGCAGTAATGCTGCGAACACTAACGCCTGCCCCGACTCATTAGAAGCAATAATCAGCACTGGCGGCAATAAAGTTATGCCAGCAAGGAACATCTGGTCACGCCAATTTTGGTTCCGCAGATTGATTCCCGCCATAAATCGCGAGGCAGCCAATGCAGTTGTGAACTTCGCAAACTCTGCTGGCTGTAATCGTACGGGTCCAATTTCCAACCACGACCGAGAACCTGCAATAGGGCGCGCTACGAAAAGAGTTACCAACAATAAAGCAATCATTCCCGCATACAGCACATATGCTAACGTGTCATACGCCTTGTAATCTACTACCAACAGTACCACAATCAGCACAAAAGCCGTCCCAATCCAAAGCACTTGTTTGAACCAGTTAAACGCCATAAGCTCATCAAAGCTTAAGCTTCCCAATGGATTGACAGGCGCATCAAGCGAGTAGCTTGATGCGTAAATGCAAACCCACCCTATCCCAACCAGCAATACATAGAGTAACACAGTCAACCAATCAATACTACGACTGTAACGTGCTGGCGAAACTTGCACAGGTAATTATATCTAATTGGAAAAGCACTATTTGCTAGTTAAGATTTTATATAAATCGGATAGAATCTTAACCTGCTTGCAGCTATCATTCAATAAGGCAAGAATCGATTTGGCACTTTACCTTCAATGTAAGGTGCTACGGCTTTAAAGAATAAGCGCTAAAATTACCTAAAACGTCAAACGCCCCCTGCGGGCTGGTGAAAGCGGGCGGGGGGCGTTGGACAAATAAGGTTGGCGGCGACCGACTCTCCCACCGGTGAAGGCA
>JAYSZD010001081.1:0-2512 GCA_043738185.1 Hymenobacter sp.
TTCCGCCCCAACGACCGGCTGACGGTGAACGTGGACGCCGAGATTTACAAGGGCACGAGCGTGGGTCGGCAGCTTATTTTCTTCTACAACCCATCGGCCGCGCTGGGTTTCGACCGGGCCGATGAGGCGCCGCTGAACTACCGACAGTCGTACCAGGGCGCGGGCCTCACGCAGGACACGCGCAGCACCAACCTGTTTGGGCAGGTGCAGTACAAGATTTCGCCGGCCTTCACTTCTACTACTTACCTGACCAGCAGCCACAGCTTTTCGAACGGTTTCGGACCTTATTTCTATCTGCTCCCGGAAACGAACGGGCCCGCTTCCAACCTGCTGGTGCGCGCCGACCAATCGACGGGCAACAGCCGCCGCACTGTGTTTGAGGCGCAGCAATTGTTCAACGGCGACTTCCAGCTGGGCGGCCTGCGCAACCGCGTGGTGCTGGGCCTGGACTTCCTGCGCATCGATGCCGACGTGAACTTCCTCGGGGGCAACATCGACCAAATCGCGCTCAATGCCTCCAGCGACGTCATTCGCAGCTTTAACGGGCCGGCCGTGAGCGCCCGGTACGCCGCCCAGGCGCCGGGCAACTACATCGTCAATGCCAAGTCGAACACTTACAGCGCGTTCGTGTCGGATGTGCTGAACCTGACCGAGCAGCTGAGCGTGCTGGCCGCCCTGCGCCTCGACCACTTCGACAACAAGGGCGGACTGGTGTATACGCCCACCAAGGCCTACACCCAAACCACGCTTTCGCCCAAATTTGGCCTCGTGTACCAGCCGGTGAAGGACCGGGTGGCACTGTTTGCCAACTACCAGAACAGCTTCAACAACCCAGGCGTTTACCTGACCACCGATGGCAGCCGCCCGCTGGCCCGGCTGGAGCGCGCCAACCAGTGGGAAGGCGGCGTGAAGCTGGACGCCGCCGGCGGCCGCCTGAGCGCCACCATAAGCTATTACGACATTGATGTGAAAGACCGGCTGCGGATTATCAACTATGACTCGCTCGGCCAAGCCATCAGCGTACAGGATGCCGGGCAGCAGAGCCGCGGCGTGGAAGTGAGCATCATTGCTAACCCCTTGCGCGGATTTAACGTGGTGGGTGGCTTCTCATACAACGATTCCAAATTTGAAACCCCGGATGAAACCGTGAATGGCCGCCGGCCCAACACGGCTTCCTCGCCTTACCTGGCCAACGCCTGGCTGAGCTACCGCCAGCCCGAGGGCGCCCTCAAAGGCCTGGGCGCGGGCTTCGGCGGCAATTATGCCAGCGACAACCGCGTTCAGAACACGAACACCAACGTGTTCACGCTGCCCGCCTACACGGTGCTCAACGCCAGCATTTTCTACGACCAGCCGAAGTACCGCCTCGCGGCCAAAGTGGACAACCTGACCGACCAGAAATACTGGATTGGCTACACTACCATGAATGCGCAGCGGCTGCGCAGCATCGTCGGCAGCGTGGCGTACAAGTTCTAAGGCAGTTGCACTTGTTAAGAAAACGGTCACGCTTTGGCTACGCGGACGCCATGTAAAGCATGACGCTCCTGGTTTTCAAACCCTCTCTTCCCCACCATGACCTTCAAAAAAGCCGTCGGCAAACTACACCTCTGGCTGGGCCTAAGCACCGGGCTGGTGGTGTTTATCGTGAGCCTGACGGGAGCTATTTTCACGTTTCAGGATGAAATCCGGGACCTGACCGAAGCCGGGCGCAAAGTGACGCCGCAGGCCACGGCCATGCTGCTGCCCTCGCGCCTGCAAGCCGTGGCACTGGCCAAGCACCCCGGCGTGCCGGCCTCGACGGCCTGGACGACGTATTTCGGGCCGGAGCGCGCCGCCACGGTCTTTTTTACCGACGCGGCCAGCCAGCCCATCATGGTGTCGCTGAACCCCTACACCGGCCAAATCCTGAACGAGCAAAACCTGCGCTATCACTTTTTCAGCATCGTGCAGGCCATTCACATGACCTTGCTGCTGCCCGAAGCGGTGGCCAAATGGGTGGTGGGCGGCAGCGTCATCGTTTTTCTGCTGATGCTGGGCACGGGCCTGGTGCTGTGGTGGCCCAAGCGCCGGCAGGAACGCAAGCAGCACCTCACTATCAAGTGGGGGTCGCGCTGGCGGCGCCTCAACTACGACCTGCACAACGTGCTGGGCTTCTACGTGGCCAGCATTGCCGGGCTGCTGGCCCTCACGGGCTTATTCATGATTTTTCCCTGGCTGCTCAATTCGGCCATGCTAGTGGCCAACGGCGGCCGGACCTACCCGCAGGAAACGGCCGTGGCCAGAGTGGACACCATGCAAGCCGTAACGGCCGCCGCCCAGCCCCTGCCCGACATCGTGTACCGCGAAGTGCGCCGCCGCTCGCCCGCAGCCGAGATGATACTCATCGGGCCCACCGGCACCGGCAAAGAGCCCGCGCTGTGCTGGGCCTACCAGCGGGCGCTGCACTACTACGAGCGCGACGATTACGCGTTCCACCCCGTGTCGGGCCAGCCGCTGCTCACCCGCTTCCACG
>JAYSZD010001082.1:0-2511 GCA_043738185.1 Hymenobacter sp.
ACCACCGCGCCCGCCGGGGCCGGAGGAGCCAAACAGCTTGTCGTTATCGTCGTCGTCGGTATCGGGGCCGGCTTTGGGACTCGGCGAGGCATTGCCGTGGTAATCCAGCGAGTCGCGCACAGTTTCGTAGTTCACGTTAAACTTGGAGAGAATTTGAGAAGAAATATTGTCTTCGTCCCGCAGGATAGACAACAGCAGATGTTCGGTGCCGATGATTTCGGATTTGAAGATTTTAGCCTCCAAATAGGTTATTTTCAACACTTTCTCGGTCTGCTTGGTGAGCGGAATCGAGCCGGTGATGCTGGTGCCCTGGGTCGCGGTGTTGCGCGTGGCCTGCTCCAACGAGAACTTTAGCTCGTCGATGCTCACGCCCAGCTTGCGCAACAGGCCGAGGGCGGTGCCCTCTGCCTCGCGAATCATACCGAGCAGCAGATGCTCAGTGCCAATGTAGTCGTGTCCAAGCCGGATGGCCTCTTCCCGACTGAGGGAAATAACCTCTTTAACGCGGTTTGAGAATTTAGCTTCCATGCCAATAAACGTAGTGAAAAATCAAATAGCCCCGCGTCGGGCGGATACACGAAGTACGGGTTGGGCCGATGTGGCTTGAAAACAAGCAGTCTCGGGCGAAGGTTCGGGCAATGTAGCGCACGCTTCAGCTTACGCAAAAATTAAAGCGGTGTAGGAACACGCTAAAGCATGTTCTACAAGAAGTACTGCCGGGCGGCCGGGCCCTGCGAGAACAGCAGGTCCAGCACGCTTAGCCCTGGCTCAAAACCTGGGCCAAACACTTGGGGGTAGGGCCGAACTAGGGTAGAAGCTGCCGGACTGTCAGTTTCCGGTGCTTGGGAAACAGTTTTAGGTGTCAGCCAGTCGCGCCGGTCAAGGATAGGATGGGAAGGTGAGCGGGTAGTAGAGAGGGCATTGTTCGGATACTCAGCGTGGTATTCGGTGGTGAGGTGCAGCGGTAGAGTGATGCGAAAACAGCGCAGCAGGAGTTGTAAAAACTGCAAGTTCAACTCGAAAAGCAAAGTAGGCTTACTTACGTAAATGTCGTGCAGATAGTCGGCATAGTACTCAAAATACGGGCTGTTGCCGTAGGCGGTTTGCAAGGTGCGCCAGTGCCGGTGAATCCAGTTCTGCCGGTAATCAACCTCAATGGCCGAAATACTGACTTTTTCGGCCCGGTTGCCATCAATAACCGGGATGGTGAGTGGCTGCACGCCTTGCGCCGTGCGAATGAGGCAGCGGTTGCGGTAGGTCTGTTTGCGGTAGTGCTCGTGGGCTTCCAGCAGGATGCCATCGGCCCGGAGCAGCTCGGCGAAGAGGGCGGCGGGCGGGTGGTAGTGGATTTCGGTAAGTAGAATCACGGATTTTTAAGGGTTTGGCGGGTGGCACGGAATTTAGGTAAAGAACGGGCCCTGGCTGGTGCCGCTTTTCAGCTTGCTACTTTTACGTCATGCGTTTCTTCCTCTCAATTGCTGCCTTTGTGTTCTTCTGGGCTACTGGGGCGGTGGCCCAGGCCGGCCCCGCGCCCATAACTCTGGACGTAGCCCGTTTTCGTAACCTAAACAAAGTGGAGAAAGGGGCGGAGGTCGAAATTTACGTGACCATCTCCACGCAGTCCCTAACCTACCGGCAACGGGCGCCCCGGGCTTTCCAGTCAGCGGCTACCGTTACTCTGGAAGTGTTGAAAGCTGATGGCAAACCCGCCTACCGCGAAGTGGTGGTGCTGAAGCCCCCGGTGCTCAGCGACACGTCTATTGCCATTAAAAATCCGCAGAGCTTCCTGAAAAGAATTCTGCTGCCGGATGGCAAATACACCGTGCGCGGCACCGTGCGCGACCAATACCGCAGCAGCAGCGGCAGCGGCGAAACGACCATCGAAAAGCCGTTGCTGCTGGAAGCTCAAACGGCCCCCTTCCTGGCCGACATCGTGCTGCTGGCCCAGCCGGCGGTTCGCAGCGGCGCAACCGGTAATTTTTCGCGGGGCGGCTACCGGCTCACCCGGACGCCTGGTAACGTGTATAGCCGGGGCGCCGAAAGCATCTTTTTCTACACCGAGCTGCACAACGCCCCCGCCGGGCAGCCCGTGCGGGTGCACTACCACCTGACCACGCCCGACGGCTCGGCCGCCGATGCCGACGCCACCCTTACCCCCGAGAGCGGCCGGCCGACTACCGTGGTGGGCCAGCTGCCCCTGGGGCCACTGCCCGACGGGCCGTTTACGCTGTTTATTGAGGTGTACGGGGGGGCGGCTGCTAAAACCCTACTGGCCGGCCACCGGGTAATTGGCGAACGCAGCGTTGCAGAATACGCCCCGGCTGGTGCCACCACGCCCCGATGAGAGACCGCACCATTTCGGGCAATCCCGCCCAGCGGGCCGCGCCGCGCCTGCCTTATCCGTGGCACTACAAGCCCCTGCGGTGGTTGCTCCTGGGGCTGTCCCGCCTGCCCTACAGTATTCTGTACGTCATTGCCGAAGGCTTATACTTCTTACTGGCTTACGTGGTG
>JAYSZD010001083.1:0-6254 GCA_043738185.1 Hymenobacter sp.
GCCTGAGCAGCGGCACCATCACGGCGCAGCTTTCGAACGCCAGCGGCTCGTTTGCCGCCCCGGTGAGCATCGGCAGCACCACCTTCAACGGCACGGGCAGCAGCAGCCTGGGCTACACGCTGCCGGCCAGCACCGCGGGCGGCACGGCTTACCGCATTCGCCTGGTGAGCACCAGCCCGGCCCTGACCAGCAACGACAACGGCACCAACCTCACCCTCAGCAATCTGACGGGCGTGACGGCCAGCAGCAACTCGCCGGTGGCGGCGGGTGCTACCATCCTGTTCAGCTCGACGGGCGTGCCGGCCGGCGCGGCCATTGGCTGGACCGGCCCGAACAGCTTCAGCAGCAGCCTGGCCAACCCCAGCCTGGCCAATGCCAACGCCAGCAACGCGGGTACCTACAGCTTCACGGCCAGCC
Source organism: Hymenobacter sp. (assembly GCA_043738185.1). GTDB lineage: Bacteria > Bacteroidota > Bacteroidia > Cytophagales > Hymenobacteraceae > Hymenobacter. The sequence continues at coordinate 418 of JAYSZD010001083.1, forward strand.
TGAACGGCTGCTCGGTGACGCGGCAGGTAACGGTGAGCGTGGACGCGGTTGTGGCTTCGCTGAGCACGGGCAGCTTCGGCGGCTCGTTCTGCCCCGGCGCGGCGCTCACGGTGCCTTTCACGGCCAGCGGCTTTGGCGGCGGCAACGTGTTTACGGCGCAGCTCTCCAACGCCAGCGGCAGCTTCGGCGCGCCGGTGAGCATTGGCTCGGTGAGCGGCACGGGCAGCGGCAGCATCGCGGCCCAGATTCCGCTGAGCACGGCGGCCGGCAGCGGCTACCGGGTGCGCGTGGTGGCCAGCAGCCCGGCCACGACCAGCAGCAACAACAACGGCACGAACCTGACCGTGGGCGCGATTACCTACGTCTGGACCGGCGGCACGTCCACCGACTGGTTTAATGCCCTGAACTGGAGTTGCGGGCAGGTGCCCGGCAGCACGAGCGTGGTCGTTATTCCGGGCGGCCTCAGCACCTACCCCGTCGTGAGCGGCGGCCTGGGCCTGGCCCTGAACCTGACCGTGCAAACCGGCGCCACCCTCACCTTTGGCACGGGCGGCAACTTTGCCCTCTACGGCAACGTGGTGTACAACGGCAACTGCTACCCCACGCGCACCAGCACCTGTACGTTTGCCGGCAGCGGCACCCAGACGGTGAGCGGCACCGCACCGATTCAGTTTGGCAATCTGGTGATTAACACCGGCGTCACCTTGCAGGCGGCCAACATCATCTGCGTGTATGGCAACTGGACCAACAACGGCAATTTCCTGAACGGCGGCAGCAGCTACGGCGTGGTGTTCAACGGCCCCAACGGCTTCACGCAGGTGATTGGCGGCTCGGTGGTGACGAACTTCTACAATGTGACGGTGGACGCGACGACGACCGTGAACCTGGGTCTGAACGCGACCTTCGCCGGCAATTTCGTGGTGGACGGCACCTTTGGGGCCGGCAGCTACGGCGTGGTGTTCAACGGTACGGTGGCGCAGACGCTGGGCGGCAGCGGCAACTCCACATTTGCCAGCATCACCATCAACAACCTGGTGAGCCTGACGCTGGTGGACAACATCACGGTGCTGGGCAACTGGCTCAACAACGGCGTGTTCGTGGGCGGTTCGTACTCGGTGATTTTCGCCGGTACGGTGGCGCAGATTATCGGCGGCACGCAGGTCACCAACTTCTACAACGTGGCCTTCCAGAACCTGGTTTCGGTAACGCTGAACCAGAATATCTACGTGCTGGGCAGCTTCGCGAACACCGGCGTTTTCTACGGCTACCAGGTGCTGGGCGGCGTAACCACGGGCTACTTCGTACGCTTCGGCGGCACGGTGGCGCAGGTTATCAATGCCAATGCCACCACCTACTTCTACCACTTCTACGTGGGCAACGCGGCGGGCGTGAGCCTGGCCACCAACATCTACATCGCCGGCAATTACTACCTGTATTCGGGCAGCTTCGCGCCGGGCCTGTTTACGGTGTATTTCAACGGCACCGGCGGGCTCGTGCAGACGGTGGGCGGCTACGCCAACCTCAGCTTCTACGGCTGGAACATCGGCAGCGGCTCCTTCGTGCGGCTGTTGCAGAACGTGACCTGGCTGGGCAATTTCGCCAACGCGGGCACCTTCTACGGCTACAACCTGGTGGGCGGCGTGTACACGGGCTACACCAGCATTTTTGCCGGCTCGGGCGCGCAGGTTATCAGCGGCACGGGCGTGTACGAGTTCTGGCACATAACCTGGAACAACCTGGCGGGCGTCACGCTCAACCAGAACATTAGCGTGTGGGGCAACTGGCTCAACAACGGCGGCTACCTGGCCAACGGCTACCTGGTGAACTTCATCGGCAACGTGGCCCAACTCATTGGCGGCGCGGTGACCACCGTGTTCCACCACGTCACGGTCACCAACACGGTTTCGGTGTCGCTCAACCAGGCCATCACCGTGCTCGGCAACTGGGCCGGCGCGGGCCGGTTCCTAGGCAACGGCTACCTCGTGTACTTCAACGGCACGGCGGCCCAAACCATCTTCTGCGGGCTGAATACGCGGTTTTTCGACCTGCGCTTCAACAACCCGGTGAGCGTCACGCTGCTCTCCAACATTTACGTAAACGGCAGCTGGACCCACGACGGCGGCTTTGTGGCCAACGGCTACACGGTGTTCTTCGGGGGCTCGGCCACGCAGCTTATCGCGGGCACTATTCAGACGATTTTCCACCATGTGAACATCGCCACCGGGGCCACCGTGCAACTTAACCGCAACATCACGCTGCTCGGCAACTGGCTCAACAACGGCTCGTTCCTGCACAACAGCCTGCTGGTGTATTTCAACGGCACGGTAGCGCAGCTCGTGGGCGGCTCATCCGTCACGAATTTCTTCGACGTGACCTTCAACAACGCGGTGCGCGTGACCTTGAACCAGAACATCTACGTGCTGGGGCAATTCATCAACTCGGGCGTGTTCTATGGCTACCAGGGCGCTACGGGCTACTTCGTGCGCTTCGGCGGCACGGTGGCCCAGGCAGTTACGGCCAACGCCACCACCTACTTCCACCACTTCTACGCCGATAACGCGGCGGGCGTGAGTCTGAGCAGCAACGTGTACATCGCGGGCAATTACTACCTGTATTCGGGCTTCTTCACCCCCGGCAGCTTCACAGTGTTCTTCAATGGCACCGGCGGGCTGGTGCAAACGGTGGGCGGCTACACCGGCCTCTCGTTCCACGGCTGGAACATCGCCAGCGGCTCCTTCGTCCGGCTGTTGCAGAACGTGACCTGGCTGGGCAACTTCGCCAACGCGGGCACTTTCTACGGCTACAACCTGGTGGGCAGCACTTACACGGGCTACACCTGCACCTTCGGCGGCTCGGGCGCGCAAAGCCTGACCGGCGCGGGACTGTACGACTTCTGGCACCTCACCTGGAACAACCTGGCGGGCGTCACGCTCAACCGCAACATCGGCCTGCGCGGCAACTGGCTGCACTACGGCGGCTTCCTGGCCAATGGCTACCTGGTGACGTTTGGCGGCAACGCGCTGCAATTCGTGGGCGGCACAGTGGCCACCATCTTCCACCACTTCACCATTGCCACGGGCGCCACGGTGCGGCAGGATTTCGGCCTCACGCTGCTGGGCAACTGGACCAACAACGGCTCCTTCCTGCACAACAACCGGCTGGTATATTTCAACGGCACGGTGCTGCAAACCATCGCCGGCACGGCCCTGAGCGTGTTCTACGACGTGACGTTGAACAACGCCGTGAACGTGAGCCTGGGCCAGAACATTGACGTGGTGCACAACTTCATCAACTCCGGCGGCTACTGCGGCTGCGGCTTCCGCACCCGCTTCAACGGCAGCACGCCCCAGAGCATCACCTGCACCTCGGGCCGCACCTACTTCCACGACCTCACCTTTGCCAACACGGCCGGCATCACGCTGCTCGACGGCATCTACGTGAGCGGCCTGTGGGTGAACAACGGCGGCTACATCGCGAACAACAAAACCGTTATTTTCGATGGCACGGTGCTGCAAACCATCGGCGGCTCGGTACTCACGGCGTTCTACAACGTGGGCATCACCAACGCGGTGAACGTGCAGCTACTGCGCGACATCATGGTGGCCGGCTTCTGGAACAACACCGGCATCTTCCGCGGCAACGGCTTCGGCGTCAGCTTCAACGGCACGGCGCTGCAAACCATCAGCACTACCGGCGCGCTGGCCCGCAGCTACTTCCACCATGTCACATGGGCGAATCCGGTGGGCTGCGTGCTGGGCGGCGACGTGTACGTGGCCGGCAACTGGCTCTGCAACGGGCCCTTCAACCCCGCCACTTATACGGTGTACTTCAACGGCACCGTGGCGCAGTCCGCCGGCGGCTCGCAGCAGCTTCGCTTCTTCGGCCTGAACTGCTCGAACCCCGCCGGCGTCACCTACGCCGGCCCGGTGTACCTGCTCGGCAACTTCGTGAACACCGGCCTGGTGAACTGCGGCCCGCACGGCTGGTACTGCACCGGCACCGCCCCGCAAACCATCGGCGGCGTCTCGGCCACGCCCACGCGCTTCTACGACCTGTTCATTCAGAACGCCACCGGCGTCACGGCCACCGACAACTGGTTCGTAACCCACGTCCTGACCCCGACCACCGGCAACCTCGCTTCCAACGGCCACCTCACCCTCACCAGCAATGCCACCGGCACGGCCATGGTGGTGAACCCCGTGGGCGGCGGCGTAGTAACCGGCGTGGCCACCATGGAGCGCTTCATCACGGGCTTGAGCAGCGCGCCCGGCTACCGCCACTACTCCTCGCCGATGAAACTGAGCGCCGCCGGCATCAGCACCACCGTGCAGGAATTTGCCGACGACCTGCCGGTATTCGAACTGAACCCGGCCTACAACACCGTGGGCAACGCGGCCACGCCCTTCCCTACCCTCTTCAAGTACGACGAGACGCGCATCACCGCCGCCAAGCCGACTTTCGACGACGGGTTTATGGTGCCCACGGCCAGTGAAGACCTGGTGCCCATGCGCGGCTACACCGCCCAAACCCTGCCCACTACCACGGTGGACATCTCGGGCCTGCTGCAAACCGGCAGCGTGCGCTACTCCCTGAGCCGCGGCAGCCAGGCCAAATCGGGCTGGCAGCTGCTGGGCAACCCCTACCCCGCCCCCATGGATTGGGACGTGGTGCGCAATACCAGCGGCATGCTCAGCGGCGTGGCCGACGCCCTCTACGTGTTCCAGCCCAGCGGCAAGTACACCGGCACCTACAAAACCTACGTGAACGGCTTCGGCCAGAACGGCGGCAGCAAGGACCTGGCCGCCATGCAGGGCTTCTTCGTGCGGGCCACCGCTCCCACGGCTGCGGTGAGCTTCACCAACGCCGTGCGCGCTACCAGCTACGTTTCGCCGACCTTCAGCCGCCCCACCACGGGCAGCAACCCCAGCCCGGCCCTGCGCCTGCTGGCCCGCAACGTAGCCAACGGCACCGCCGACGAAGCGGTTATCTACTTCGAGGCGGGGGCCGAGCTGGGCTTCTCGGCCCGGCACGATGCCTACAAGGTGCAGCTCAACGGCAACGGCCGGCCCAGCCTCTGGAGCCAGTTCGGCACCGAGAACTTCGCCATCAACGGCCTGCCCGACCTGGCCACGGCGCCCACCATTCCGCTGGGCGTACGCGTGAGCAAGGACGGCCTGCACCGCCTCGTGCTTAGCGACTTGGCCAACGTGCCCGCCGGTACCCAGGTGTGGCTGGAAGACCGGGTGCTGAACCGCCGCCAGAACCTGGCCGCGACCCCCGACAGCGCCTACACCTTCACGATGCTGGCCAAAGACACCGGCCCGCGGTTCTACCTCAACTTCCGGCCTGGCACGGTGCTGGCCACCACCACCGGCCAGCTGGCCGCCCGCACGGCCCTCTACCCCAACCCCACCACCGGCAAAGCCACTCTGGAGCTAGCCGGCCTGCGCAACCAAGGCGCGGTGCGCGTGGAAGTGGTGAACGTGCTGGGCCAGACCGTGCAGCAGCGCAGCAGCCGCCTCCAGCAAGGTGCTCTCACCGAAACCCTGGACCTGAGCAGCCTGCCCTCGGGCGTCTACACCGTCCGCGTCCACGCCCAGGAAGGTACGGTAGTGAAGCGCCTGGTGAAGGAGTAAGCACCACGGCCAAACCGGCAAAGCGCCCCGCCAGTAGCTGGCGGACGCTGGCCCAAAACCCAAAAAGCACCGGCCGTCAGGTCGGTGCTTTTTTTGGCTTGGCCGCTGAGTAGGGCCGCTACCGGAAGGGCCACTTATACCAAGCCTTCCAAACGACAAATCCCGTGGCACTCGACGGAGCGCCACGGGATTTGTCGTTTG
>JAYSZD010001084.1:0-2506 GCA_043738185.1 Hymenobacter sp.
GCCCAGGGCCATGAGCATGAGCGGCACAATGGCCCCCGGCGTGCCGAAGCCCGCCACGCCCTCAAAAAAGGCCGTGAGCCCCAGCGCCAGCACAAAAAAGCGCACCTCCCGCGCCGGGTGCAAGGCTGATAGCGAATGTGTCAGCTCTGCAATCAGCCCCGTGCGCTGCATCACGGTGTAGAGAAAAATGGCCCCGAACACCGTCAACAGGATGTTGGCAGTGGTAAGCAGGGCCACCGCCAGGGCTCCCAGGTAGTGCCCGCCGTCGGCTCCCCAGTAGAAGAACAGTGCCGTGGTTACTGCCCAGCCACCCAGCACGGCCGGCTTCACGCCCTTGGTGAGCGACACGGCCACCAACAGCAAAATTGGCAACAGGGCCAGGAAGGAGTGCATAGCAGGGGTTGAGGATGGGCCGGCTACTCGGCCGGGCCGAACAGCCCGCGGCGGATTACCGCGTCGCGCCCGTAGATGTCAGGCAGGAAGCGCAAACGGCCGTCTTTGGCGGTGCAGGTGGCGTAGCGGATGTAGAGGGCAATGGGCCGGCGCAAGCGCACCTCCCGCGGGCGGGGCTGGCGGGAGCATTCTTCGTCGGAGGGCAGCCGCGCGGCATTACCCTCGCGGCGCAGCAGATAGGCCGCCAGCAGCATGGGGTTTTCCATCCGCACGCAGCCGTGGCTGAGGGCGCGGTAGGGCTTCGTAAAAGACTGGCGCAGGGGCGTGTCGTGCACGTACACGGAATAGGGGTTGGCAAAGCGAAACACGATGTTGCCCAAAGAATTATCGCAGCCGGCCGACTGCCGGATGGTGTAGGGGAAATTTTTGGCCGTTACCGTAGCCCAGCGCACGCTGGCCGGGTTCACCAGCCGCCCCCGGCCGTCGTAGAGGGCGTAGTTGTAGCGGGCCAGGTAGCCTGCATCCTTCTTGAGGCGGGGCAGCATTTCCTTCGTGGCAATGGAGCGGGGCACGTGCCAGTCGGGGGCCAGCGTGAAGTGCGTGAGGCGGCTGCTGAGCGTGGGGGTAGTGGTGCGCGGCGCACCCACTACCACCCGGTGGCGGCGCACCACCGAGTCGTGGGCCACGACCAGCAGCTCGTAAGCCGGCACGTTTATCAGCACGTAGGCCGAATCGGCCAGGGGCTCCCAGCGCCAGCGCTCCAGGTTCACGGCTGCCTGCTCGTAGCGTTGCTGCTGAAGCGCAGTGGAATCCGGGGCTACCGGGCGGGCTAGCCACGCGGCCAAGGCCTGTTGCAGCTGCTGGTACTCGCGGTTCGTTGGAGCATTGGCCAGCAGCGCGGCGGGCACCGCGTGTTGGGCCAGGGCCGCCCGCAGCAGGGCGGCCGGCTGCCCGGTGGCCCCGGCCGCCTTTTCCTTTGTCGTCAGGGTGAATGGGTGCAGCCGGCCGCGCCCCAGGTCGCTCCCGAAGCGTAATGCTGCCGTGCTCAATGCCACGTCCAGCCGGGCGCGTTGCCCCGCCCGATGGGGCGGAGAGGCCGGTTGGGCCAATGAGTCACGTAGTACCTCAAGGCGTTGTACACCGTAATCGGACGGGCGAAGGCCATGTTCGGCCGCGCGGGCCAGCAGCGCCGTGGTGGCGGTGGCATCGGGAGTGAGGCCGCCTGTGGGCAGCGTCCAGGCTGCCACGAACGTGCTGTCGTAAAAGGCCCGTACCGCATCCCCGGCTGGATTGGCGCGGAGTAGCCGCTGAATTAGGGGGGCTACGGATTCTGGTTCCGGCTTGACCTCAGCCAACGGCTGCGCCGCTTCTACTACCGGCACCTGGCCCGGCGATGTTCCGCACCCCATCCCGGCCAGGCACAGGCTTGTCATTAAGCCCCCCGCCAGGCGCAACCGAACAGAATAAAGCAGCGACGATGAACTGAGAAAGGGCATAAAGCAGCAAGGAATAGCGAGAGTCCTCCGAGCCAGTTGGCGGGAGGTGCCCGGTGCCCGGAATCAAGTTGAGCCCGACACTGGCAGGGTGCAAGGTTCATTGCCAGCCGCCGCGAACGGCATGACGGAAATTATTGGAACCCTTGATTTTTACCCACCTTAAATCTGGGCCAGACCGCAAAAAAAAGATGGCCGGAAAAGCTCCGGCCATCGGGGGCAGCAGTTGCGAGGAGAGAGCCCGCGCTTACGCCTTGCCCGGCAGAATCTTGTTCCAGTACAGCCACGGCTGGTCGTAGCGCTTAAGCAGCTACATCATAAGTTTTCATTTCGCCGGTTTTCTTCCTGCTTTACCCTGCCCAGAAGCCCGGCCCGCCAGTTTACATGCTTTTAAGGGCCAGGTAAAAGTCCATCTTCTCCACCGTATCATCGGCCAGGCGGGCACCGAGCTGCTCCAGCGTTTGCGGGGCGGGCAGTATCACTTTCTCGCCTGGCTGCCAGTTCAGGGGCAGCGACACCTTATGCTCGTCGCTGAACTGCATGGCCTTGAGCACCCGCAGAATCTCGTCCATGTTGCGGCCCACGCTCATGGGGTAATACATGATGAGACGGATTTTATG
>JAYSZD010001085.1:0-6241 GCA_043738185.1 Hymenobacter sp.
CCGCTGATGCGGGCGCAGAACGAGATTCTGCTCGTCATGCTGCTTTCGACGGCGGCGCTGGCTTGGCTGGCGGCGCAGCATTTTTCAGCTTTAGGCCACCAAATACCTCGGTTGCTGCACCCCGAAAAATGGCTGGTGCTGCTGGTAGCGGGTTTGTTTGCGGCCGGGCACGTGCCGGAAGCCTGGCAGGAGCTACTGACCAGTGCTGCTTCTTTTGACTCCCAGATGCAGGCGCGCTTTTCGGTACTGCGGGCCGCACAGCAGGCGGGAACGCCCGCGGTGGTGCTGCCGCCCCTGCGCCTGCCCTACGGCCATGTACTCATTCCACTGCGCCAGTTCAGCACGTTTATTGAGTTTGATATTGACCTCACGACTGGCTGCGAAGGCAACATCAATGGCGTGATGGAGCGCTATTTCCAGGTGCCGGATGTATGTTGCGAGCCCCCGACCGCCGCCCGGCCAGTTGCTTTGTAAGGCGCCTCTTCCGGCCCGCGGAATTATCTTGCAACTTATGCAAGCAGAAATTACCCAGGCCCTGGCGGTTCTCAACTTCACGGCTATCGACTTTGAAACCGCCAACGAGCAGCGTTCCAGTGCCTGCGCCGTGGGCGTGGTGCGGGTGCAGGGCGGCCAGATTGTGGAAACCTACCAAACCCTGCTGCGCCCGCTGGTACTGCGCGTGGACTGGCGCAACTTCGCCGTGCACGGCATTGCCGAAGCCGACCTGCACCACGCCCCCACTCTGGCCGAGGTCTGGGCCGAAGTGCTGCCCTACCTGCACCGCCAGCCGGTAGTGGCCCACAATTCGGCCTTCGACGTGAGCGTGCTCGAACACACCCTGCGCGACTTCGGCCTGCCCGTGCCCGCCTTCCACTGCCTGTGCTCGGTGAAGCTCAGCAAAGTGTGCTGGCCGCAGCTCGAGCGCCACAAGCTCAACCACGTGGCCGCGCATTTCGGCATTCCCCTCAACCACCACGACGCCCTTTCCGACGCCCGCGCCTGCGCCGAAATCACCGTGCAGGCCTTCCGCTCGGGCACCAATCTGCCTTTGTGTTTCAAGCAGCGCGAGCTTACGGCGGGCCTGGCCGCCCGGGCCGCGAAGGCTACCAAAAAGGTTTTTGCCGGCTCCAGATAGTTTTTTTTTATTGTCTCTGATGATTGGTCATGCGGTGCGCCAGCACCTCTAGAACAGCACCGCTACCTGCATACGGCCGGTGTGCACGGTGTTCAGGCCGCTGGCCTTGCGGCCGTCGTAGGCCAGCGTGATGTTCAGGCCGTTGCTCAGGCGCTGCTCCACGTTCAGGTTCCAGGTGAAATTGCTGCCGGGCCGCAGGGCGTTCAGGATTTCGATGGCGACCACCGAATTGGGATTGGTGCCATCGAATTTTACGCGGGTGTAGCGGGTGGCCGCCGTCATGGTGCGCTTATTTACCTGGCTGAGGCGGGTTTCCACGCCCAATTCGTCGAAGATGCCGGGGTTCAGCTCGGCTTCAGGGATTTCGAGCATGTTTTGCTTGCGGGTGTGCAGGTAGGTGCCGGTGAGGCGCAGGGCCGGCGTGGGCTGGTAGCTGATTTCGGGCTGCACCGTGTAAATCAGCAGGCGGTAGTTGCGGGTGGGCAGGTAGCTGCTGGTCGATTCGCGGATGTCGCGCGAGCCGGTGAGGCGGGCCGTGAACGAGGTAGTGAGCGTGCGGCGCACCAGCAAGCTTTGGGTGCTGAGGTTGCGCAGGTCGACGCCCTGGGCGAGAAGGGTTTTCTGCTGGGTTTGCTGCACGGTGAGCTCCGAGCCGAAGATGGGATTCGACCGGTTAAAATACAGCGTGTTGCGCACCAACTGATTAAACGCCAGCAGCTGGTCATCTTCCTTGTCGTAGCTCAGCGGGCTGAGGCGCGAGAGCAGCGAGGGGTCGGTGGTGCGGCGGTCGACAGTGATGCTGGTGAGGGTGGCAAAGCGGGACGCCGCCGCCCGCCAGCCGCCGGCTTCGCGCCAGCCGCGCGGGGCCGCCGTAGTCAGGCGGTAGCTCAGGCGGTTGGTGAAGGCCGTGATGTAGTCGGCCGTGGGCAAATACACCTTAATGAAGGTACGGAACTGCGCGTCCGGGGTTTGGGCCTCAAAAAACTCGTCTTTTTGCTGCTGCCCGTCGCCGTTGGTATCCACAAAAAAGTGTGTGCCCAGGCCGGGCGGCACCGCAATAAAGGAGAAGTCGCGCTTCAATTCCCGGCCCGTGGCCACGCTGTAGCTCAGCTCGGAGCGGATTTGGTTTTGCAGCAGGCTGGCGTTGTAAAACACCTGCCCCAGCACGGTGCGGTTGCGCGCCAGACCCAGCGAATCCAGGTCGCGGTAGGTGGCCAGCAGGCGCAGGTCCTGGGTTTTGCCCAGGCGTGAGGCCAGCGTGGCCTGCCAGGTTTGGGCGGTGCCGCGCCGTTGCAGGGCGTTTTGCTCGGCGTTGGGGGTTTGGTCGCGGCGGTAGCTGTAGTCGAGGCGGTACTGGGTGCGGGCCGAGTCGCGGCTCTGAATAAAGACGTTGTGCTCGTCGAAATAATTGGCCGAGCGGATGGTGTCTGTCGTGGCCGAGCTCACGCGGTTTTTATCGAAGCGGTAGGTGTAGCCGGGCACGACTTTGCCGCCCACGTACCGGCCCGTGGCCTCGCCCCGCGCCCAGTCGGACTGGAAACGCCCGGCGCTGGAATTGAGCACGAACAGCGAGCCGCGCATTTCCAGATTGCCCACCTTCTGGGCCGCATCCAGCCAATGCTGCAGCCCGCTCACCTCCCCCGACCGAAAGCGCCGGCTCACCCGGTAATTGACGTTGTTATTGAGGTCCTTCGCCACGCCCAGGCTGAAATTAAAAATATTGTCAGAGCGGGCGGCCTGGCCGTTGGCAGTGCTTTGCAGCGGGTTGGCGGCGCTCCAGTTGCGGTCAAATTCGATGTCGCGGTAGCGGTCTATGGGCGAGAAGCGCTTGCCCGTGTACTCGTAGTCGAGGCTGGACCGCAGACGGTAGTTGCGCAGCACGCCCCCGGCCAGCGCGGCGGGCAGCCGCCGGTCCTGCACCACGTAGCCCAGGCGCATGGCCCCGTCTTGGTCGCTTTCGGTCGAGAACCGGTTGCGGTCGAGCCGGGAGCGGGCCGCATCAAAAAACACCGTTGTGCTGCTGTCGACCTGGTAGCTCAGCCCGCCCGATATCATCTGTTTTAGCAACGGCGTGGGGAGGCGGCGCACCGGCTGGTAGCGGCCCAGCCCCGGCCCCACATACTCGTACACCCGGCCGTTGCTGCTCACCTCGGTGGTCGTGAGCTGGTAGTCGCCATTGCCCTGCCCCACATCCGTAAACCGCACCGAATACACGCCCCCGAGCGTATCGGCCCCAACGGCGCGGCTAAACCGGCCGGTAGCCGGGTCGCGCTTATACAGCACCTGCGTACTGGTATACACCAACGAATCGGCCCCCGGCGCCACCGCGAAGGCCACGTTGCCGGCCTGCTGCAACCGCGCCCGCAGCGTGTCGTTCAGGTTGAGGTTAGGGGCATTGTCGGGATTATCGGATTCCTGGTAGATATTGCCGCGCACGCTCAGTCGGCCCATCTGCTGGTAGTGGCTGGCCGTGAGCAGCGAGCGGGCGTAGTTCAGGTCTGAGTACTCAAAATCAATCTTAATGCGCGAGTTGCGGGTGATGAGGTGGCGCGGCGTGAACGTGACTTCGGCCAGGTTGTAGTCGATGATGTAATCGGCATCGAAACCCCTGGTTTGCAGGCGGCCATCGAGGTACACCCGCTCCGAATTGGCCAGCACGATGATAAACTGCTCGCCATTGGGGCCGCTGAGGCGGTACGGGCCCTGCACGTTTTCGATGGGTGCCACATCGGTGCTGGCAAATTTTCCCTTGGCCACACCGCCCGCCGCCGAGGTCGACGACCGCCACACCAGGCCCTTGCGCACGCCCGAGCTGCTCACCGTAGTGCCGGTCACGGGCGCGCCATCGCCGCTGGGCACTTGCCGGTTGGGGTCGGTGAGCTGGGGCTGGCTGATGGCCGGCGGGTTGAGCGTGGCCGGCGACGGCCCGCTGGGAAACTGCCCCGGCAAGCCGCTTGGAACCTGGCCGGCCGGCCCGTTCAGAAATACGGTGTTCGACACGCCCGGCGCGGCTCCCAGTCCGGCCAGCCCCACAATGGGCGGTCCAAAATTAGCCTCGGCCGCCGCGCCCTGGATGTTTTTGTAGTAGCGCAGGAAATAATCCGGCTTGTTGCGCAGCACCACGTCGCCCGCCGTGAGGTTCCAGTTGGGGTTGGTGAGGGTGATAAAAATCCGGTCGAACTGCTGAAGCTGCTGCGTGTTCCCTTCCGGCTGAAACGGCACGCTCTGGTCGGAAATGGCCGCTGTGAGGTTGATGTTTTCGGCCAGCTTGCCTTCAAGCTGTAAGTTCAGGGCCGAGTTCACAAACACGTTCTGGGTGTTGCCGAAACTGATGCCCCGCGCCAGATTACCCGTTTTGTTGATGCCCGGCGTGCTCAGAATCTGCTCCTTTACCGAAAAATCCTCGAACCGCATGGGACCGCGCTGGAAGCTCAGACTGTCCATCAGGCTCCGGGGCCGGCGGAACCGTGCGGCCGACAGGCGCAGCGGCAGCACCCGGTAGCACAGCAGCAGGGAGTCGGACAGTGGCACACCGCTGGAATCACGCGGCGCAGGCCGAATCCAGCGGTACTGGTCGGTACGGGCATCGTAGGCCACCGCCCGCCCGTCGGCCGCCACCGACGACGGCACCACTGTCAGCGTGTCAGACAGCGTAAAAGTGGTGGTATCGCGGCCGGGCGTCAGGCGCACGTAGCGGCAGCGCCGGGTGCTGGGCGGCGGCACCTCCCCCGAAATTGCCGGCTTTATTTGGGCCGCTGCCTCCCCTGCTACAAACCACAACGCCGCAACGAGCAGGCCCGCAAGGGGGAAGCACAGGCGTAAGCGGCGAATCATGCGGTAAAGGTCGGGAGTAGTGAGGGCACAACGCGGACGCGGAGCAATTTCGTGCCCAAATGGCGACTAAGCCGGCCCCGCTTCTTTTCTACCCGGCTTACCCCGCCAGCGGCAGCTCGATAAAAAACGCAGTGCCCACGCCCACTTTCGTTTCGAACCAAATGTGCCCACCGGCGCTCTCGATGCCGCGCTTCGCCACCGCCAGACCAATGCCCGACCCGGTTTCCTTGGTGGTAAAATTCGGTACGAACACTTTATCGCGCACGTCGTCGGCAATGCCCGCGCCATTGTCGCGGATGGTAACCCGCACGCGGTCCGAATTCACGGCTTCCAGCCACACCGCAACGTGGGGCTCACGGCCGGGCGGCACGGCCTGGCGAGCATTCAGCAGCAGATTGTTGAAGGTGCGCACCAGCAGGCTTTCATCGGCAAAAACCAAATAATGGCCGGTTTCGGCATCTATCGGCAAGTGCAGCTCGAGGGCACCATCGTCGGTGTCGGGCTGGTGCAGGGCCGCGCACCGACGCAAAATAGTGGCCACGTCGAGCCGCTCGGGGCGCATAGCCGGCAGGTTGGTGAAGTTGCTGAACGAGGTGGCAATGTCGCTCAGCACGTCGATTTGGGTGATGAGCGTCTGGGAAATCCGTCCGATAAGCTCATCGGCGTTGGCGCGGCGCTCGGTAATGGCTTTTTGCAGGAACTGCAGGCTCAACTTCATCGGCGTGAGCGGGTTCTTGATTTCGTGGGCTACCTGACGGGCCATTTCGCGCCAGGCGGCCTCTTTTTCCTGGGCCGCCAGCTCGCGCTTGCTGGCTTCCAGCTTGGTGAGCATGGTGTTGTACTCGCGCACCAACAGGCCAATCTCATCGTCGGAGCTGCGATAGACCAGCAATTCGTTTTCGCCCGTGAGCGTGGTTTTGGTAAGCTTTTCGGTGATGAGCTTGAGGGGTGCCGTGAGCTGCCGGGCGGCCAGGAAAGCCAGTCCCAAAAACAGCAGAAACATCAGCGTGAAGATGTTGAGGATGGTGGTAAACAACTCCGTCAGCTTGGTATTCAACTCCTTTTCCGAGTCAAAAAACGGAATTCCTACGTAGCCCAGAATGGGGCCAGTAGGCAGGGCTGTGTCGTCGGCCAGTTCCTGCTCGTAGCCGTTGGTCTGCGACGCCGGGCGCCGGGAATCGGCATTTCCGGCGTTTGAGGCCCCATTCTCACTAAGGCTACGGCCGGCCAAGTCCTCAATCACTACTTCCCCTACCCCGGCCCGAACCGGCA
>JAYSZD010001086.1:0-6236 GCA_043738185.1 Hymenobacter sp.
GTGGGGCCTATGAGCAAGCCCTGGGGCCGTATGAGCTAAGTCGTGGCATTCAGGAGCAGGCGCGTGGCCGTAGCGCGGACTTTGTAGTCCGCGTCCCCAACGGAAACCCGAACGATTTCAACGGCGCGGAAACGCGGACTACAAAGTCCGCGCTACGGCCACGCGCCTGCTCCTGAATGCCACGACTTAGCTCATACGGCCCCAGGGCTTGCTCATAGGCCCCACGCGTCGGCTCATATGGCCTTAGTGCTTGCCCATAAGCTCCACTCGCCTGCTCATATGACCTTAGTGCTTGCTCATAAGCCCCACGCGTCGGCTCATAGAAATCATACGCCGGCTCATAAGCGCCACGAGTTTATTCATATAAATTTTTATCCTAAAAAATGTCTCTTCTTGCATATAAAGCAGCTTTTAAGAAAGAGTGGGGAGGCCAAAGCTATTGGCAAGGTGCTCATTTAGTTAGGTCGGTGTACTTTTCAGCCTCACAATTCCCAACCCCATCACCCTTTCTTTATGACCGCCCAAGAAACCTCCCTCCTCGATAGTGGCCAGCGCGTGGGCCTGGCCGTGGCCCCCTACCAGGCCGAACTCACTGATTTTCCGCCGCTGCTGGCCGCCGAGGCCACCCGCGCCGAGCTGGTGACGGCCATCGAAACCGAACAAGCGGCCCAGGACACCCTGACCACGCCCAGCACGACGGACAAGGACACGGCCCGCGAAAAAATGGCCCTGGCCGCTGCCACGCTCTCGGCCCGCGCCGTGGGCTACGCCCTGGCCAGCGGCCAGCTGGGGCTGAAGCAGGTTTTTACCCTTTCGTATGCCGACGTGCGCTACGGCGAGGCCACCGAGGACGTGAACCACGTGCGCGCCCTGGTGAAGGCCGTGCAGGCGCTGCCCGCGAAGGTGCGGACCGATTACCGCCTGACCGAAGCCGTCGTGCAGGCGCCGGCCGATGCGGCTGACGAATTCGACGCGGCCGGCGATGCCCAAACCGATGCCAAGGCCGCGCCGCGCCTGGCCACGCTGGCGCTGCCCGAGCTGCTGCGCCGCCTCAGTGCCGCCCTGCGGCTGATGGATACGCTGCTGAAGGGCCAGCGCACGGATACGGACCCAAAATTTCGTTGGGCGGCGCTGTATGAGGCGTTTGCCGAAGCCAACAAGCGGCGCGGGGTGGCGGCCAGTCGCCGCGTAGTGGCCAGCGGGCCGCGCATCGTGCGGACGCTGCCGGTGACGACGACCTCAAACCAGCTGCTGCGCCTGGCCAACACCAACTATGGCCCGGCCTACATGCTAACGGTGGAAAACCACGCCGCCACGCCGCTCCTGCTCTGGATGGCGCAAAAAGACGGGGCCAAAACCACGCCCCTGCCCTGCCCCGCCGGGGCCGTGACGGTGCTCACCCGCGCCGACCTGGGGCCGGCTACGGCGCGGTACCTCATGGGGCAGTTTCAGGATGCCACGGGCGGCAGTGCGACGGTGGTGGTGCGGCGGGTGGTGTAGGCTTTTAGCGGTTTAACTCCTGATAACACCATAAAAACGGCCCGGAAAACCTGCGTTCCCGGGCCGTTTTGGCACTTGATAAAACCTTCCAGAATAAGAGCCTATTTTGGAGACCCCGGAGTTTACGAAACTCATCCCCTTTGGGTATTTCGTAAACTTTGATTCGTAGACGGGTTTCTTAAACTCGCCTGGCACTGCAGTAGCTTGCGGGCCATTTGGTAACGGCCCGCTGCTAGTGTTCACCAAAAAGAGCGTTATTTTATTGCCATGAACATCTCAGCGACTGCTCATCTGACTTTTGTCGGCCTACTCTGTTGGGAACTGGCCGTGAGCAGCCCCAATCGTTTTGCTGGGCCACCTTTTCCGTCCAGTCAAAGCGTCCCGGTGTTGTCGCAACGGATTGTGTTCGAACCCAGCGAGGCATCCGACTTCAGACCGGTCATGATTTTTCGGAGTCCACGAAGCCACAAACGCCTTTACTATACGCCCCTGAGCACCGACCTTTACTTATCCAGCGGCCAGTACGACGCGCTCGAAAGGCTCTTCAGCGAAACCGTTGCCGAGAAAGACCCCCGACTCAACGACATCAAAAAAAGTCACGACGCGGGCATTACGCTTGTCATAACCAACAGCACCGGACAACAGGCGAGCACGACGTTCACCAACTACCAAGCGAATATTTTTCTCAGCCGGATTACCGCCAAAATTCACGCAGACAAGCAGTTAACGCCCGAAACTGCGCGCATCCTAGAAGAGGTTCGGAACCACGCTGCCTATTTTATCAATCGCTAGCGGTCCTGTTCCGCGCACGTCCCCGCTGGGCGGGCGCAGAGTCAGGGCAGCGCCGGGAAAATGGTTTCGGGGCGATTGCCAGGCAGGCTGACTCATGCGGCCACAAGCAGGTCCCCGCAGTGCCCGCCTTTTGCTTAAAAAGCAACTGAAGGAGTTGCGTTCACGAAAACGGTAGTTTTCCTGGAAGGTAAAGACGTTCAAATTACTCCCCGAAAAAAGGCTCCCGCTGGGACGCGCCTGCGATAGGTCGCCATTCATTCAGTGCGATGTTTTCCAGCCGTCCCAGTCCCACCAGCGGCTGGAGCTTCTTCGTGTCACCGCCCACCAGCCCGGTTAAAACCGCCCCTGCAAATAGGGCCACGCGAAATAGAGCACCGCCCCTTGCAGCAGCGTCAGCGCCAGGGTGACGCCCCAGAAAGCGGCTTTGCGGTTTTTATGGTGCAGCAGGAAGATGGCGGCCCACGCGCCGGGGGCCGCGCCGGGCAGCGTGGCGAGGTGCAGCGTTTTTTCGGCAATGCGCCGCTCGCCCCGTTGGGCTTTGCGCTTGTCTAGGGCGAAGAGCAGGAAACACAGCAGATTGGAGAACAACAGGCAGCTCAGGAGGATGGTCATGGGGCGGGCGGCGGGCCTTGCGGCTTAGGTAGGGCGGGGGGGGAGCCGGGGTGGTGGCGGCGCGGGGCTGAACCGGTTGGGCGGGCTCAAAACCGGGCGGGAAAGACGGGCTGTTCGTCGTTTGGCCGGCGAAGATGGAACCAGCGGGGCCGCAAGTTAGGGCGCTGCGCTCAAGAAAAAGGCGGGGTGTCTGCCAGCATCCCATCGGGCGCGATGCCACCAGTGGTGGCCCTCGTCCGGCGGCCGTTTTGGCAAGGGTGGCCAGGAGCCGGGCTGTCGCGCTACGGCCTTCTTCGGAGGTGATTGGGGCAGGGTTGCCCGGCTGCTACGGTACTCCGCGGGTCATTATCTTCGCCTAGCCAAATAGCAAGGCGCGGGGTGGCCAACCAACCCAACCCAGGCCAAAGCTTCTTTGGTGGTCCAACGCTGCTTCTTAGCTGCTGAAGGTTCCTTTTTCACCAACCCATTCACCTCTTCCCTTCTCTCTGCATGAAAGACCGCATCACCGCCATGTTCATCGCCTTCTTCCTCGGAAGCTTCGGCGGCCAATACTTTTACCTAGGCAAAACCGGCCGGGGCATCGCCTGCTTGCTGCTGTGCTGGACATTTATCCCCTCGCTCATCGGTTTTTACCATACCATTATCTGGCTCATGATGTCGGACCAGGATTTCAATAACGAGTATAACCAAGGCATGTCGCCCCGCATGGGCTATGCCTACGCGCCCGGCGCCAGCGTGAGCGACGAACTGGCCAAGCTGTTCATACTAAAGGAAAAAGGCGCGATTACGGAGCAGGAATACAACGCCCGCAAGGCGCAGCTGCTGGGGTAACTGGCGGTATACGGCTATAAATAACGCTGTTTGACAAATTGGTTTTTCGCCGCATCCGCCATCTTCAGTGCCGGGAAACGCCCGACGAAACAGGGAGAAATGGCTGCGTCTCACCCCTACCGCGCCAGCAGCAAACAGTGAGCGTGGAGGACGGCTAACCTCGCGAATTGTTAGGTTTCGAGGCACCGCCTCGTCCGAACGCTCAACCACGAGTTACGGGGCGCTAAACTCGCGCCGACGGCTCTCATCTTTCATCCATGTATCTTTCAGCCATGCCACGCTCTGTTTTCCGCTGCATTATACCATTGCTGCTGCAGAGCTGCATCAGCGAAAAATGCGCGCCCGATAACAACAGCCTCAGCGAGGGTGGCACCCTGAGTTTTCAACTGGTTGATGCGCGTACGGGGCAGGATTTGCTGTCTCACCTGCCGGGCAATAATCCGCCGTATTATCTGGATTCCGTTATGGTCTACAATGAGCAGGGAGTAGCCCAGTTTCGAGGACCGATGGATTACCGTGGCGAAATTTCCTTTTCAACCTATGGCAGCACCAGTGAACTAAACGCCTTGCCATATCACACTACGCTGCGGCGACGGTTCACCCTGCACCTGAACTACACTGACCAAGATACTATTGACGTCGCGTTTCGCCTGCGAAAAAACGAGTGTGGCTTCTCCGAATTTGAGAACATTACCATCCTTTACAACACCCAATATGTGTATGAAGGCAGTGGCACCCAAATCCCGACCCGCATACTGCGCAAAAAGTAGTGCGGCTAAGCCAAGCCCGACTCTCAGCACCGCCAGACGGTGCTTCAGACTTAAGCAACTTTTCTGAAATGACCGTAGCCCGTGACTTCACACGGCACTCCATGCGGACTAACTGGCATCCACCTGCCCAAATTCCTGCCGACCTTTGCGGTACTCATGGCCCCTCCCGCTTCCCGCCCCTACACCCTCGGCTTCTGGCTGATGTGTTTGTCGTCGTTTCTGTTTTTCCTGAGCTTCAACCTGCTGCTGCCGGAGTTGCCCGACCACCTGTCGCGGCTGGGCGGCGGCGAGTACAAAGGCTACATTATTGCGCTATTCACGCTCACGGCGGCCATTTCCCGGCCGTATTCGGGCAAGCTGGCCGATACCGTGGGGCGCATTCCGGTGATGGTGTTTGGGTCGCTGGTCTGCTTTCTGTGCGGATTTTTCTACCCGTGGGCGCTCACCGTTTCCGGGTTTCTGCTGCTGCGGCTGCTGCACGGGTTCAGCACGGGCTTCAAACCCACCGGTACGGCCGCCTACATCGCCGACATCGTGCCCGTAGAACGGCGCGGCGAAGCCATGGGCCTGCTGGGCGTGACGGGCGCCTTGGGCCTGGCATCCGGCCCCGCCCTGGGCTCCTGGATAACCCACGCCTTCTCCCTGAACACCATGTTTTACTGCTCCAGCGCGGTGGCCCTGCTCTCGCTGCTGGTGCAGGGCAGCCTCACCGAAACCCTCCCCAAGGCTCAGCGGCAGCGCTTTCGCCTGGGGCTGCTGCGGCTGCGGTGGAATGAGATTCTGGACCGCCGGGTGCTTTCGCCGGCCGTGGTCACGGGCCTGTGCCTGTTTCCCTACGGCGCGGTGCTCACCGTGGTGCCCGACCAAAGCCGGCTGCTGGGCCTGGACGGCCCCACCAAGGGCCTGTTCTACGTTTTCCTCACGGTGGCCTCGCTCAGCATTCGCCTCGTGGCGGGCAAGGTGTCGGACGTGCACGGGCGAGTGCCGGTGCTGCGCTGGTCGAGCCTGATACTGGCGGCGGGACTGGCCCTGCTGGTGTGGTCGCCCACGGCGGCGTGGTTTCTGGCGGCGGCCACGGTTTTCGGCATCGGCGCGGGGCTGAACTCGCCGGCCCTCTACGCCTGGACCATCGACCTGAGCCACCCCGAATTCCGGGGCAAGGCCGTGGCCACCATGTACATTGCCCTCGAAATCGGCATTGGCCTGGGCGCGCTGCTGGCCGGCTGGATTTTCGCCAACCAGCCCAGCCGCCTGCCTTACGTGCACGGCCTGAGCCTGCTGTGCGTACTCGGGGCCGTGGTGTATTTGTTCCGGGTAAAAGCTTCGGGGCCCATGGTGCACCCAGTAGTTTCGGAACCCGCCCCCGAGCCTGCCCCCGAAGAGGTGGTGTGAGCCCGGCGCTTTAGCAACTGTTGGAGAAGACCCCACACTTCTAACCGCTCAGCTCGACGGGCAACGGAGCGGCTTTGGGGCGAGATAAGTTTGCGGCACCTTTCGCCAAGCAAGCCCCTCAGCCCATTATATTTATGGTTTCGAAGACTGTCTACCCCATTCTTTTTTGGTGATGTGCGCCACGCTCCTGTTTTGCCGCCTGCGCCGGGCGTTGCCTGGGCTGCTCGGCGTTTTTTTATTCGCGGGCTCCGCGTGGGCCCAGGCCGCACCCGACCCCATCAAATACGGTCAGATTGACAAGGCGGACCTCACGGCCGCGCCCTTTCGGGGCGATAGCGC
>JAYSZD010001087.1:0-2505 GCA_043738185.1 Hymenobacter sp.
TGCCGCCCGATGCCAACTGCCTGCTCTCGGTGATGGACCACTGCCTGCGCAGCCGCCACTACGTGAACGTGATAGTGGCCGCCAAGCACCCCGCCCCGCAGTGGCTGAGCATGGACGCGGCCATCAAGCACTGTACACAGGGCATCGGCATCTGGCCCTGGGCCAGCTCCGACGCCGGCCAGGAGCCCGACGCCGTGCTGGCCTGCTGCGGCGACGTGCCCACCCTCGAAACCCTGGCCGCCGCATCCATTCTGCACGAGCACTTGCCGGAGCTGAAAATCCGGGTCGTGAACGTGGTCGATTTGCTGCGCCTCCAACGGAATACCGACCACCCGCACGGCCTCTCGGATGCTGATTACAATGCGCTGTTCACGCGCGATAAGCCGGTGGTTTTCGCCTTCCACGGCTACCCCTGGCTGGTGCATCGCCTCACTTACAACCGCGCCAACCACAACAATCTGCACGTGCACGGCTACCGCGAGGAAGGCACCATCACGACGGCCTTCGACATGACCGTGCTCAACGAGCTCGACCGCTTTCACCTGGTAATGGACGTGCTCGACCGCGTGCCGCAGCTGGGCAACCGCGGGGCGCACCTCAAGCAGCTGCTTCAGGATAAGCTCGTGGCACACAAGCAGTACATCTATCGCCACGGCCAGGACATGCCCGAAATTCAGGATTGGCAGTGGGGGAGCAGCGGGAAGTAAAAAGCCCGTCACGTCATGCTGAGCGGAGCCGAAGCATCTCTGCCGCGCAAGTAATCCTGACGGTTGGGGTTACTGCTGCGGCAGAGATGCTTCGATTACGCTGCGCTCAGCATGGCCGTTTCAAGCCCTTAGCCCGAAACATATCTGATTGATTTATGGATTATTACCTCACCCCCGTGGCCGACGTGGCCGCCGAGCTGGCGACTTCGCCGGCCGGCCTCGACGCGGCCACGGCCGGGCGGCGGCTGGCCGAGCACGGCCCCAACCAGCTTGCCGACGCGCAGCAAAAAACCATCTGGCAATTGGTGCTGCACCAGCTGGCCGACGTGATGATATTGGTGCTGTTGGCCGCTGCCGGGGTGTCGGTGCTCATTGGCGAGGCCAAGTCGGCCTACGTCATCCTGGCCATTGTGGTGCTCAACGCCATCATCGGCTTTGTGCAGGAGTACCGGGCTGATAAGGCCATGGAAGCTCTGCAACAGATGGCCGCCAGCCACGCCCAGGTGTTGCGCGACGGCCGGGCGCAAGCGGTGCCGGCTGCCGACCTGGTACCCGGCGACGTGGTGCTGCTCGAAGCGGGCAACGTTATTCCGGCCGACGTGCGCTTTCTGGAAACCCACACCTTGAAAGTGGACGAATCGTCGCTGACCGGCGAGTCCAGCAACGTGGAGAAAACCGTGGACCCTTTGCCGCCCGGTGAATACCCTCTCGGCGACCGGCTGAACCTGGGCTACCGGGGCACGGCCGTGACCAATGGCCGGGCCACGGCCTACGTGGTGGCCACTGGCATGCAAACCGAGCTGGGCAAGATTGCGGCCCTCATCCAGACGGCCGAAGTGGTGACGCCGCTGCAAAAGCGCCTGGGTACCCTGGGCAAGCGCCTGGCGCTGGTCGCGCTGGTGGTAGGGGCGCTGTTTTTCGGGGTGGGCTGGCTGCGGGGCGAGCCCTGGGAAAACCTGCTGTTGGTGTCCATCTCGCTGGCCATTGCGGCGCTGCCGGAGGCGCTCCCCGCGCTGGTGACCGTGTCGCTGGCGCTGGGGGCCGGCCGGCTCATGAAAAGCCACGCCCTGATGCGCAAGCTGCCCGCTGTGGAAACACTGGGCTCGGTCACCTACATCTGCACCGACAAAACCGGTACCCTCACCCTCAACCAGATGACGGTGGAGGACCTCTACGAAGTGCCCGATGTGAAGCTCGAAGGGCTGGCCGACCGCAACGGGCTGCTCCTCGCACTGGCCCTGAACACCGATGCCAGCGCCGGCCCCGATGATAAGTGGGTGGGCGACTCGACCGAAGTAGCGCTGGCGCGGCACGCCGCGGAGAAGGATTACGCCCGGGCCGCGTTGGAGGAGCAGTTTCCGCGCCTGGCCGAGCTGCCCTTTGACTCGGAGCGCAAGTGCATGAGCACGTTGCACCAAACTCCGCAGGGCGTGCTGGTGCTCACCAAAGGGGCCGCTGGTTCTTTGTTTGAGCAGCTCACCAGCCATCAGCAGAGCACCCTGGCTGACCTTCGGCAGCGCGTCGATGCGCAGGCTACGCAGGGCTACCGCGTGCTGGCCTACGCCGCCAAGCTGCTGCCCGAGCTGCCCGCCGACCTCACGCCCGCCGCCGTCGAAACCGACTTAATATTCCTGGGCTTTGCCAGCCTGATGGACCCGGCCCGCGAAGAAGCGAAACAGGCCGTGACCGAGTGCAAGGCTGCCGGCATCATCCCCGTCATGATTACCGGCGACCACAAGCTCACCGCGAAGGCCATTGCCGAGAAGCTGGGTATCATTTCTTCCGCTGATGAGCTGGC
>JAYSZD010001088.1:0-2503 GCA_043738185.1 Hymenobacter sp.
CAGGGCCGCTTTTTGCTTTTATAAATCCAATAGTCTGGGCCTGTTTCAAATCAAGCAGCCAGTGGGCCCTTTGCTACTTCTTGGTCAAGGAGCAGAGGCCAGCTGCTTACACGGCCTCGTAATACAGGGTGCTGCAATTTTCCGGCCGCAGCACCGATTGCGCGGTGGTGCGCACGTCGGCCACGGTTACGGCCTGGATGCGGCGGCTTTCATCGTTCACCAGGTCGGCATCGCCCTGCAGCTTGCTGTAGGCCAGGTTCATGGCCCGGTTCAGCAAGTCGATTTCACCGAAAACTAGGCTGCTTTCGGCCTGGTTTTTTACTTTTTCGAGCTCCTGCGCGTCTACATCCTCGGCCACAAATTCGGCCACTACCGCTTCCACGGCGGCATCGGCCGCTTCCAGGGTCACGCCCGTATTCAGCTTGCCGCTGATGACGAGCAGGCCGGGGTCGAGGGAGCCGGTGAGCGAGGCGGAAATGTTGTTGAACAGGGCCAGCTCTTTCACCAGGCGCTGGTGCAGGCGGGCCGACTTGCCGCGCCCCAGCACGTCGCTCAACAAATCCACGGCGTGGTAGCCGTCGTCGGCGCGGGCGGGCATGTGGTAGGCTTTGTAGAGGGCGCTCAGGGGCACGGGCGCCGAGGCGCGCAGGTGGCGCGGGGCTTGCTGGGCGGGCTCGGCGGGTAGCTGGCGCTGGTAGGCCGGGCCGCCGGGAATGGGCCCAAACCACTTCTCGGCCAGACGCCGCACGTCGGTTTCGCTCACGGCACCGGCTACCACCAAAATGGCGTTTTGGGGCGCGTAGTGCTTGCGGAAAAAGCCCCGCACGTCGTCCATTACCGCGTTTTCGATGTGCGAAATTTCCTTGCCAATGGTATTCCACTGGTACGGATGGGTTTGGTAGGCCAGAGGTTTGAGCTTGAGCCAGACGTCGCCATACGGCTGGTTGAGGTAGCTCTGCTTGAACTCCTCCACCACCACTTTGCGCTGCACGTCCAGGCCTTTCTCGGAGAAAGCCAGGTTCAGCATTCGGTCGCTTTCCAGCCAAAAGCCGGTTTCGAGGTTGGCCGCCGGCAGTGAGAGGTAGTAGTTGGTGACGTCTGAGCTGGTGAAGGCGTTGTTTTCGCCGCCCACGCGCTGCAATGGCTCGTCGTAGCTGGGAATGTTTACCGAACCGGAAAACATGAGGTGCTCGAATAAGTGCGCGAAACCCGTGTGCTCGGCGTCTTCATCGCGCGAGCCCACGTCGTACATGACGTTGAGCACCGCCATCGGCGTCGAAAAATCTTCGTGGACAATGCAGCGCAGGCCGTTATCGAGGGTGAATTCCTGGAAGGAAATCATAAGTTGAAATCAGGAATGAAGAAAGAGGAAGTACAAATGAACAACAGCGGAAACAGGAATACTTCCTTATTTGTGCCTGTTCCGCCAAAACTAACCTTTGGGCCTTGTTGCTCTGCACGACCTGGGCGCGCCGTAGGGCCAATAATCAGGGTGGAATAGCTACTTTCGCTTCGGGTCGTTTGGGCCTGCTTTCTACCGACGCTATGCACCACCTTTTACGCGCTGTTACCTGGCTCAAACCGGCCGCTTTGTTCCTGGCGCTGCCGCTGCTGATGAGCTGCGAGGACTCGCTCGACAACCTCTACCCCAAAGTGGCGCCCGTGCAACTGCCCGCCATCACGGAAGCGGGCGCCAATACTTTCGGCTGCCGCGTGAACGGACAGGTGTGGGAAGCCAACAATGCCAGCGCCCTCAACGGCAAAGTAGTAACGCCCACCGGGCATTTCCAGAATGGCACGCTGAGGCTCGACGCCTTCCGGCGTCTGCAGGCCACCGGGCCGGTCACCAACTTTCACTTCCGTCTGGCCCACGTAACCGGGCCGGGCGTATACGCGCTAGGGCCCGCCGAACCCGGTAGCTACGCGGTGCTTAAAACGACTCGTGACGCTCAGTGCTACGCCACCGACGGGCAGCATGCCGGCACGCTCACCATCACGCGGCTGGATACAGTCGGTGCGCAGGCTTTCGTTGCGGGCCATTTTGCGTTGCGGGCGGCGCATTCCCGCGGGACCCGCCGGGCGGCGGACTTGCCGGCCGCGCTGGAAATAACCGAGGGCCGGTTCGATATTCAGCTGAGCCGTTAGGAACGGGCAAGCGGAGCCCTGCTACCTTTGCCGGATTCCCGCCTGTCTTCATCCCACCCATGACTCCAGTTGCCCCTTCGCTGCGGTTCGACCGCCTCGACCACTCCAACGAAACCCTGCTGCACCTCTACCAGCACCTGCTGCGGCCCCGGCTGATTGAGGAAAAAATGCTGATTCTGCTGCGCCAGGGCAAGGTAAGCAAGTGGTTTTCGGGCATCGGGCAGGAAGCCATTTCGGTGGGCAGCACCCTGGCCCTGGAGCCGGATGAGTACATTTTGCCGCTGCACCGCAACTTGGGCGTGTTCACGGGGCGCGAGGTGCCGCTGGGGCGCCTGTTTGCGCAGTGGCAGGGCAAGCG
>JAYSZD010001089.1:0-2503 GCA_043738185.1 Hymenobacter sp.
CCACCAAAGTGGCCGCGAATAACCTGGCTACGCTGCTCCGCTAGGTCGCTGGCCGCGTTTGTAGAGACAGAAAGAAGCCCTTGTAGCTGTTGCTGCGGGGGCTTCTTTCTGTCTCAATCGAACAAAGTGACATCCGTTACTCGCAATTCAACGGCGATATCAGCATCAACCAATTTGTTCAATTGTAATATTCGAGCGTCCAAAGAGGCAGTGCGGGGCGGGAATTCCTCGTTGAAACCAACGCAGGCAATGGCTAGCACGACAGTTTTGGGCAGCAGAATGCCGGCTTTGTAGAAATCATTGATGGCGGCTGCCAACTGCGGGATGCACTCTTTTACCCGGTCGGTGCGCCGCTTATTGACGCCGTGCTTGAACTCGACAAAGTGAATTTTCTCGCCGCAAACTAGGGCACAGTCACAACGGGTACTGTCGGCTGAAGAGTACAGGCATTTATCAATCGCCACCAGATGCACCGTCTGGCCCTGCGGATTCTGGACGGCTAAGTCACTTGCCTCAGGCGTACCAACCCGCCGGGTGCAGGGCAAGGCCGGGTCAGTAGTCAATAGCTGGGGCGGGTCGTAAACGTGAAATTCTACCTCGGCATGGGGACTAATGCAGGTAGCATGACGAGGATAGGCCGCGAGAATGCGTGTAATCATTTCGCGGGAATGGCTCTTGATAACCGAATTAAGTTGTCAAAAGCATCAGCAGCATCGCCAGACAGCGCATCCAATTCGTTGTTATCAATCAACCCCAGGGCGTCATCGACCAAGGATTGCACGCCGCCATTCTCCACTTGGTAGCAGGCGAACTCCTTGGGGTTAATCCAACTGGCCTCCGGCACGATGGCGGCTACTTCCGCTCTAGAGTCGGGGTGTTGCTCGGCTACTTGGTAGGCATAGAGCAGCAAGTTGAGGTGCGAGAGGATGTAGGGGCTGTGCGTGGTTATTGTCAGGTCGTTTTCGCCTTTGGTGCATTTCTCCACCAGCCAGTTTAGCAGGCCTTGCTGGGCGGTGGGGTAGAGGTTGAGCTCCGGCTCTTCAATAATGAAGCTTTGCGCCTGCTCGGTGTCGTGGCTCAGGTTCTCTAGCAGAACTAGCATTGGCGTGACGGACTGGATGCCGCTGGCGGTTTCATTGATAGGAAGAGAATGATTACTCTGCTTGAAGTTGATATACCCACGCTCATTTATATGTTCGTATTCGACCTCTAAAAATGGCACACTCAAAGTGTTGATTTTTGAGCCAGCTTTAAGATAAGCTTTAGCAAAATCTAGTAAAGGCTTTGGTAAATCGACTTTTGCTGCAATCAAAGAAGGCCAAGTGGAATTGAGCGTCGACACAAATAATCTTTCAGCAGGCACATAATGAGTGTCAATGGTCATGTTAAGCACTCCTTTTAAAAAGTATTGTCGCGCAAACACCTTCCACATTTCACTCATATTCTCTAGGGTTGCATCAGCTTCTGATGTAGAGAGATTTTTCAGTGATTCTTGCAATTCAGGGATTACGTCTTCTGCGCTGAATTTCTTGTTATAAGTTTTATTATATGTATTAATTGATGTTAGAGTAGCACTATCATAGCTAATTATATCAGCTAAAATTCGGATTTTGCGCCCCTTTTTTGAAAGTTCAATTACGTATTCGTTTTCACGATAATTATTAATCCCATATTCAGCGAGAATATCGCCCAAATTGACATTTTCAATTAGTGGTCCTCCTTCACCAAAAATAGCTTTCAGCTTCGCCAGCGTGCTCTTGCCGCCCCCCGTCGGACCAATGAAAACTGTGACCCGCTTGAAGTCCACCGTGGCGTCTTTTATCGGGCCGAAATTCTTGACAACTAGTTGCTCGTTCATGGCATTCCTAACAAATGGGGTGGGCCAAAAGTAACACGCGGCGGCCCCCAGAGCCGGGAGCCGCCGCGTGGCGTTATAAATCAAGTTCTTACCGCGTCACCTTATCCAGCACCGCTGCCACTTCTTTGGTCGATACCTTCCGGCCGGTTTCGGCGGCGCGGTAGATGGCTTCGAGCAGCTGCACGTCGCGCAGGCCCATTTCGCCGGGCACGCGGGTGGGCTTGTTGTGGCGGACGCAGTCGGCGAACTCGTCCATCTGGGTGGCTTGCTGGTTCACGTTCTGGATGTTTAGGACGCTCTGGCTGCTGCGACCCCGGATGCCGCCATAGCCGAAAGCGGATGTTCAGGAGCATTCGCGGTTATGGCTGCGCCGCCTACCACAGCCGGATATCGGTCATGCCCGTCGGAATGGGCGGCAGGTCGCTAAAGCCGAGCACGCACCAGTTAGGCTGCACGCCAAAAGCGCCGCCTTCCAGCACGTAGCTCACCCAACGGGTCATGGTTTGGCCGGTGTACTGCTCGCTTTCGGGCTCAAACTCGCGGAGCACCAGCAGGTCGCCGACCTGAAAGCTGCGGTCGTTTTCGCGCACGTCGAAGGGCTTATTGCCGGCTTTCACGGCCGCAAAGCACGAGGGCCAGGTTTTC
>JAYSZD010001090.1:0-2501 GCA_043738185.1 Hymenobacter sp.
GCAGAGCATCATCGACACCGAGGACCGGGAGATTTTCAAGGAGAAGCTGGAGCAGATTGGCGTGCTCTGTGCCCGCAGCGTGGCCGTGACGACGATGGAGGGCGCCCTGGCCGCCGGCGAAACCATCGGCTTCCCCATCATCGTGCGGGCCGCGTTTGCGCTGGGCGGACTGGGCAGCGGCTTCGCCAATAATATGGATGAGCTGCGCGCCCTGGCCCGGCAGGCTTTCACGACGTCGGACCAGATTCTGGTGGAGGAGTCGCTGAAGGGCTGGAAGGAAGTGGAGTACGAAGTGGTGCGCGATGCCTTCGACAACTGCATCACGGTCTGCAACATGGAGAACTTCGACCCCATCGGCATTCACACCGGCGAGAGCATCGTGGTGGCCCCGTCCCAAACGCTGAGCAACCGCGAGTACCACAAGCTGCGCACCATCGGCATCAAAACCATCCGGCACCTGGGCATCGTGGGCGAGTGCAACATTCAGTACGCCCTCGACCCCGTTTCGGAAGACTACCGCGTGATTGAGGTGAACGCCCGCCTGTCGCGCTCCTCGGCGCTGGCCTCCAAGGCGACGGGCTACCCGTTAGCCTTCGTGGCGGCCAAGCTGAGCTTGGGCTACTCGCTGGCCGAGCTGAAAAACAGCGTCACGCAGACCACCTCAGCCTTTTTCGAGCCCGCCCTCGACTACGTGGTGGTGAAGCTGCCGCGCTGGGACCTGGGCAAGTTCTCGGGTGTGAACCGCCAGATTGGCTCGGCCATGAAGAGTGTGGGCGAGGTGATGGCCATCGGGAAATCCTTCGAGGAAGCCATTCAGAAGGGCCTGCGGATGCTCGACACCGGCCGGCGCGGCTTTGTGGCCAACCGCCCCGATACCCTGGCCCCCGAAACCCTCGACCAGCAGCTCAGTGAGCCCAATGAGGAGCGCATCTTCGCCATCAACCGGGCGTTTGAAGCGGGCTACTCGGTGACGCAGGTGCACGAGCTAACCAAAATCGACCACTGGTTTTTGCAGCGCCTGCACACCGTTTTTGCGTTGGGCCAGCAGCTGGCCGCCGGCCGCGCTACGGGGCTGGATGGTTTGGAAACCAAGCTGCTGCGCGAGGCCAAGAAAGCCGGTTTCTCGGACCAACAGCTCACGGTGCTGCTATTGGGCGAGGGCGACGTGAAGGCCGACGAGTTGCGGGTGCGCGCCCGCCGCAAGGCCCTGGGCGTACTGCCCGTGGTGAAGCAGATTGACACGCTGGCCGCCGAATTCCCGGCCAAAACCAACTACCTCTACCTCACCTACCACGGCACCGAAAACGACCTGGACCGCGAAACCGCCAAGTCGGTGGTGGTGCTGGGCTCGGGCGTGTACCGCATTGGCTCGTCGGTCGAGTTCGACTGGTGCGGCGTGCAGGCCGTGCAAACGGCCGCCGAGGAAGGCTACAAAACCATCCTCATCAACTATAATCCCGAAACCGTTTCGACCGACTACGACGTGAGCGACCGGCTCTACTTCGAGGAGCTTAGCTTCGAGCGGGTGATGGACATTCTGGATTTCGAGCAGCCCGGCGGCGTCATTCTGAGCACCGGCGGCCAGATTCCCAACAACATCGCCACTCGCCTCGAACAGGCGCAAGTGCCCATCCTGGGCACCACGGCCGCGCACATCGACGAGGCCGAGAACCGCCACAAATTCAGCCGCATCATGGACGAGCTGGGCATTGCCCAGCCGCGCTGGAAGGAGCTGACGTCGCTGGAAGCCATGCACGAATTTGTGCGGGAAGTGGGCTACCCGGTGCTCATCCGGCCGAGCTACGTGCTGTCGGGCGCGGCCATGAACGTGGTGTCCAACAACTTCGAGCTGGAAGAATTCCTGAAAGCCGCCAAGGAAGTGAGCGCCGAATATCCGGTGGTGGTGTCCGAATTCATGCAGGAAGCCAAGGAAATTGAATTGGACGCGGTGGCCGATAAGGGCGAAATCGTGAGCTACGCCATTTCCGAACACGTCGAGTTTGCCGGCGTGCACTCGGGCGATGCCACCATGTACTACCCGCCCCAGCGGGTGTACGTGGGCACCATCCGCAAGCTCAAAATCATTGCCGAGAAGGTGGCCAAGCGCTACGAAATCAGTGGGCCGTTCAACATCCAGTTCCTGGAAAAAAATGGGGCTATCAGCGTGATTGAGTGCAACCTACGCGCCTCGCGCAGCTACCCCTTCGTGTCGAAAATATCGGGCAATAACCTCATCAAAAAGGCCACCCAGGTGCTGCTGGGCAAGCCAGTGGCCCGCGACGAGAGCGAGCGGGTCTATGACCTGCCCTTTGTGGGGGTGAAGGCCCCGCAGTTCTCCTTCACCCGCCTGCCCGGCGCCGACCCGGTGCTGCGCGTCGACATGGTGAGCACCGGCGAAGTGGGCTGCCTGGGCTTCCTCGGCTGTGTCGCCCAGGCAGCCCACTTCGCCGGTGCTCACCATGTCGACGCGCAGCACCGGGTCGGCGCCGGGCAGGCGGGTG
>JAYSZD010001091.1:0-6215 GCA_043738185.1 Hymenobacter sp.
ATGACGGTTCCGACCGAGCAGGTGCTTTTCCCGACCCCAACCCCTACCCAAGCTCCCGACTGGAGCGTACAATACGCCGACCTGGTTTCGGCCGAGCGCCTGCGCACCCACTTGGCGGTGTTGGCCTCGGACGAGTACGAAGGTCGTGAAACCGGCATGAAGGGCCAGCACATGGCGGCCGAATACGTGGCCACGCAATTCAAAACCGCCGGCCTCACGGGCCCCGTAACTGCCGGCACCGACCCCTACCAGCAGCGCTTCAACCTGGAGCAGGTGACCTGGGCCGACGGCGCCAGCCTGAAAGTGGGCAAGAACAGCTACCAGTGGCTGGTCGATTTCTACGGCATGGGCGACTCGCCTTTCAACGAGGTTACGGCCGTAACTCCGGTGTTTGTGGGCTACGGCATCGAGCAGGACGGCTATTCCGACTACAAGGGCGTGGACGTGAAGGGAAAGGACGTGCTGGTAGCGCTGGGCGAACCCACGGGCGCCGACGGTAAGGCGCTGCTGAGTGCCGACGGCTCGCCCACCAAATGGGGCACCGACTACCGCGCCAAAGCGCAGATGGCCTCGCAGAAAGGCGCCCGCTCGGTGTTTTTCGTGAGCTTCAACCCCACCAGCAACTTCGCCAAGCAGGCCGCCCGCCTGGCGCCCTACATCAGCCGGCCTTCGACGGAGATGGCGAACGCCGACCGGCCCAGCCGCGCGGCGGCGTTCTTTATTTCGCCGGCCGTGGCCTTGCAGGTGCTGGGCACTTCGGACGCCAACGTGCAGAAGTACCTGGCCAAAATCAACACGACCAAGCAGCCGGTGGCTTCTGCCTTTAAAGTGAACCCCATGCAGCTGAAAGCCGCCCGCAAGCGCACGCCGCTGGAGACCGAAAACGCGCTGGGCTTCATCGAAGGCAGCGATTTGAAGCAGGACATCATCGTGATTTCGGCCCACCACGACCACCTGGGCATTCAGGACGGCGTGGTGTTCAACGGCGCCGACGACGATGGCTCGGGCACATCGGCCATCATCACCATGGCCGAAGCCTTTGCCAAAGCCAAGGCCGATGGCCACGGCCCGCGCCGCAGCTTGCTTTTCCTGAGCGTGACCGGCGAGGAGAAGGGCCTGTTTGGCTCGGAGTACTACGCCAAAAACCCGATTTTTCCCCTGGCCCAGACCATGGTGGACCTGAACGTGGACATGATAGGCCGCACCGATGTGGAGCACGAGGGCAAGCCCGACTACGTGTACGTCATCGGTTCAGACAAGCTGGCCTCGCAGCTGAAGGTGGTGCAGGAGGAGCAAAACAAGAAGTACACCCAGCTCGACCTGGACTACCGCTTCGACGACCCCGCCGACCCGAACCGCTTTTACTACCGCTCCGACCACTACAACTTCGCGGTGAACAAGGTGCCGGTGTCTTTCTTCTTCAACGGCGTGCACACCGACTACCACCAGGAGAGCGACGAAATCAGCAAGATTGAGTTTCCGAAAATGGAAAAGCGCGCCAAGCTCGTCTTTCACCTGGCCTGGGAGCTGGCCAACCGCGACGAGCGCATCGTGGTGGACTCGAACAAACCGTAATTTCAAGGCTGCGGGTTGCGTTGGGCAACCGCAGGAGAACGTCACGCTGCGCATGGTCGCGGCGTGACGTTCTTTTTTTAGCCTTCTCTCTTTATCCTTTTGCAGGGTGGTGGACTCTGATAAACCTTGAGTAATTTTCGCACGGAGTCAGGTGGAGGGAAAAGGAGTTTTTAAAGGAGTATTGTATGGAATTAGAAGCATTAACTGGGCGTATTTTGAGTGCGGCATTTCGAGTCCATTCGCTGATGGGGCCGGGGCTGCTGGAATCGGTGTACGAGGCTGCGCTGACCCATGAGCTACGCCGGGCCGGACTGCGGGTGGCCACGCAGGTGGAAGTGCCGGTGGTTTTCGACGGCATCAAGCTGGACGTAGCTTTTCGGGCCGATGTAATTGTTGAGTCTTTAGTGATTCTGGAGCTCAAGTCGGTAGAAGCATTGGCACCCGTACACTCCAAGCAGCTGACGAACTACCTGCGCCTGTCCGGCCTGAAAGTGGGCCTGCTGCTTAACTTCAATACCGTTTCGTTGAAAGACCAGCTTGTGCGGATAGTCAATTAGGCTCCCCAAACTCCTTTTTCCTCCCTTTAACTCCGTGCGAAAATGAAAGCCCAACAATTCCTCAAAGACGCGGAAACCAAAGCCTTCGACCGCGAGCACCGCCGCAAAATCCGCTTCAACATCGGCAAGTACGACGCCGCCGTGAGTGCCGGCCTCAAGCTCTACGACCGGCACGAGCTGGCCCGCGACCGTGGCGCCTACCTCAAAGCCACCGTGCTCGAAAAGCTCGACGAGTACCTGCTGCAATTCGAGGCCGCCTTCACGGCGCGGGGCGGCCGGGTAATCTGGGCCCGCGACGCGGCCGAGGCCCTGGCCGAAATCGGGAAGCTGACCGCGGCCCACAACGCCAAAACCGTGGTGAAGGCCAAAAGCATGACCACCGAGGAAATCCACCTCAACCAGTACCTGGCTACCCAAGGCATTGAGTCCGTCGAAACCGACCTGGGCGAGTACATCGTGCAGCTCAACGGCGAGCGGCCCTACCACATTGTGACGCCCGCCATGCACCTGAGCAAGGCCGACATCAGCAACATTTTCGTGAAGCACCTGGGCACGAAAAGCACCGACGACGCCCAGGAGCTGGTGCTCACGGCCCGGCACCTGCTGCGCCACAAGTACACCAGTGCCGAAGTGGGCGTGACCGGCGGCAACTTCCTCGTCGCCAGAGAAGGTGGCGTGGCCGTGACCGAGAACGAGGGCAACGCCCGCCTCTCGGCCACCTTCCCCAAGCTGCACATTGCCATCGTGGGCATCGAGAAGGTGATTCCTGAGCTCACCGATTTGGACCTGTTCTGGCCCCTGCTGAGCACCAGCGGCACCGGCCAGCAGGTCACCGTGTACAACACGGTGTACTTCGGCCCCCGCCAGCCCGGCGAAGTGGACGGCCCCGAGGAAATGGTGGTCATCCTGCTCGACAACGGCCGTACCAACCTGCTGGCCCAGCCCGACAAGCGCGCCGCCCTGCGCTGCATCCGCTGCGGGGCCTGCCTCAACGTGTGCCCGGTGTACAAGAACATCGGCGGCCACACCTACGAAACCACGTATTCCGGCCCCATCGGCTCCGTCATCAGCCCGCACCTGAGCGGCCTGCCCGAGCACCAGCACCTGAGCTTCGCCAGCAGCCTGTGCGGCGCCTGCACCAGCGTGTGTCCGGTGCGCATTCCGCTGCACAGCCTACTGCTGCTCAACCGCAAGCAAAGCGTGGAGGAAGGCCACGCGCCCACCGAAGAACGGCTGGCCATCGGCCTGTGGAAATGGAGCATGCAGCACCGCTGGGCCCTGGATGTGCTGCCTGCTAAAGTGAAGGACTGGAGCCTGGGCCGCCTGCTGGGCCAGGTGGGCTGGAGCAAGCGCCGGGCCGCGCTGGCCGTGGCGCCGGCCTCGTTCCGGGAGCTGTGGAAGCAGCGGGCCGCCTCTCAGTCCTAACTGCCCGCGCCAACGGCGGCTTCGCCCCTACTCCCCGTCGTCGGGCAGAATGTTGATGTCCTGCACCAGCACACGCTGCTCGATTTCCTTGCCGCGCTTGGTGGCGGCCAGCCCGCCGAGGGCCGTTTCCTTGTAGCGCGTTTCCATGGCCTGGCCCACTTCGCCGAGGGCCGCTACGCACTGGTCCACAGGAATCACCGGGTCGATGCCAGCGATGGCAATCTGAGCCGAAGAGAAGGCAATGGCCGCCGCCGAGGCGTTGCGCACCACGCAGGGCACTTCCACCAGCCCGGCCACCGGGTCGCACACCAGGCCCAGCATACATTGAATGGTGACGGCCACGGCCGCAAATACCTGCTCGACCGGCCCGCCCAGGCAGTACACAATGGCCCCGCTGCCCATGGCCGCCGCGCTGCCGGTTTCGGCCTGGCAGCCGCCCACGGCCCCGGCCAGCGAGGCATTTTGCTCGATGATGAGGGCAATACCGGCCGCCACGAGCAGCCCTTCCAGAATCTGGCGGTCGCTGAGCTTATGCAAATCCTGAATGGTAACGAGCACACCCGGCAGGATGCCGGAGGCGCCGGCCGTAGGCGCGGCCACCACGCGGCCCATACAGGAGTTCACCTCTTTAGCCCCCAGAGCGCGGGTAATGAGCTGTTTGAATTCGGGCGAGAGGACCGTGACAGGCGAGGCGGCAATCTTCTTGGCCCCGTTATTTATCATGCCCGAGCGCGAGGTCATGTCGCCGGTCAGGCCCTCGTGCACGGCCTCGCGCATCACGTCGTAGGCCCGTTGCAGGCCGGTCCAGATTTCGTCTTCGGTGCGGCCCTTCTGCTCAATTTCGTAGGCCAGCACGGGTTGGTAGAGCGGTTCGCCGGTGGCGGCGCAGTGCACGCCCCAGGAAACGAAATCGGTGAAGAGAAGCGACATGGCGGGTGGGATTTTGAATTTTTTCGAGAAAGGATGTCGCAAAGGTAAACGCGGCTCCTCCGAGGTCCCTCCGAGGCTCCTCCGAGGATTGTCCGGGGTGCCGGCTTTCTCAAAAGTTGAACTTCTCCAAGAAGCGGCCTGGCCCCATCAGGCCGACGGAGCTGCGCTCGTCACCAGCTCAATGCTGGCCGAATTGATGCACAGGCGCAGGCCGGTGGGGGCCGGGCCGTCGGGGAAGGCGTGGCCCTGATGGGCATCGCACACGTTGCAGAGCACTTCAATGCGGGTCATGCCGTAGCTGGTGTCCTTCTTGTAGCGAATGGCGCTTTCCTCCACGGGCTGCGTGAAGCTGGGCCAGCCGGTGCCGCTCTCAAACTTGGTAGTGGAGTCGTAGAGGGGCGTGCCGCAGCACACGCAGGCGTAGAGGCCAGCCTCGTGGGCCTCGCAGTACTCGCCGGTGAAGGCGCGCTCGGTGCCGTGCTCGCGGGTGACGTGGAACTGCTCGGCGGTGAGCTGCTGGCGCCACTCGGCGGGCGTTTTCTCCACCCGGCGGGGCGAAGGCGTGGGGTGGTTGGCAAGGCGGATGACGTCGTTCCAGGTTTGCATGTTGGGGAGTTTTAGTTAACACTAGTGAATTGGCTCAGGATAAACGCAGCTAAACGCGCTATGTTCGGCGGCCGGCGCCCAGAAAGCCGCAAGTAGCGGCCGAACCTTGCACGACCGGCAAGTGCTTCTCCCGGCCGTTGCCTGAAGCCGAGTACTTTTAATGTTGCTTACACTGACGGGCGCTGCCTTTTACCCCCTGCTTCTGGGCCTGAGCCCACCCTTTGCTCAATGCAAGAACGCTACGCTTCCAGGCCATCGGCGCGGCCTGCTTTTTCGCGGTCTCTTTTATATTGCATGCTTCTGGTCGGCTGCATCCTCCTTTTGAGCGGCCAATCGCCCGTGGCCGCACAGTTTCATTCCCTTACGGTGCGACCCAATGGCACCCTTTGGGCGTGGGGAGATAACGGCTACGGCCAGCTGGGCGATGGCACCCTCATTAACCGGCTGGTCCCAGTGGAAGTAGGCCAAGGGGCACTTTGGAAAAGCGTGAGCATGGGCCGCGGGTACTCGGTAGCCGTGCGCCAGGACGGGACCCTTTGGGCCTGGGGCTACAACGATACCGGACAAGTGGGCGACGGCACCACCACCAACCGCCTCCGCCCCGTGCAGATAGGCACGGCCACCACCTGGCAAAGCGTGAGCACTGGCTACCAGCACACGCTGGCCGTACGGGCCGATGGCACGCTCTGGGCCTGGGGTGGCAACGAACGGGGCCAGCTGGGCGACGGCACCAGCACCCGTAGATTGGCGCCGGTGCAGCTTACACCGGGCACCACCTGGCAAAGCGTGAGCGCCGGGCACCTGCACACGGTAGCGCTGCAAACCAACGGCATCCTCTGGGCCTGGGGACTGAACGACAACGGCCAGCTGGGCGACGGTACCTCCACCACGCGCACTACCCCCACGCCTGTTGACCCGACGCGCACCTGGCACAGCGTGAGCGCCGGCGAGCAGTACACCTTGGGCATCCAGCAGGACGGCACGCTCTGGGGCTGGGGCGGAACCAGTCCGTTTCTTGGCGGGGCCACTAGGGCGTGAGGACAATAAGAAATCAGCTATTCATCTAAGCCAATCAAGTGCTGCCCCGATATGCCAGAACGCGAGGAAGGAAACGACGGTTTT
>JAYSZD010001092.1:0-2498 GCA_043738185.1 Hymenobacter sp.
ACCCGCATTCGCCAGGCCCTGCGGCAAGGCGACATTGCTACCGCCAACCGCTACCTGGGCTACCAATACCCGCTCACCGGCACGGTGGGGCACGGCCAGAAGCTAGGCCGCATCATTGGCTACCCTACTGCTAACCTTACTATTACCGAGCTCCTAAAACTGGTGCCGGCGCGCGGGGTTTACGCGGTGTGGGCCACTACGGCGGCGGGCACGCGCCACCCCGCCATGCTGAGCATCGGGCTCCGGCCCACCATCGGCCACGACCTGGCGCAGACCATTGAGGTGAATCTGCTGGACTTCAGCGGCGATTTATACGACCAGCCGTTGACGCTGGAGTTTGTGACCTGGCTGCGGGGCGAAGAAAAATACGACGGCCTGGGCGCGTTAACCACCCAACTGGCGTTGGATGCCGAGGCCACGCGCGCGGCGCTGGCCTAACCTTTATTTCCATTTATCCTTAAACTATTGTTAATGAAGCGACTATTTTTAATTGCCCTGTGCTGCTGGCTGGGTGCTTGCGGCGCGGCCCAGGCCCAGGGCAAGCTGAAAGGCGTGGTTCTGGACTCGGTAACCCGCGAGCCGTTGGCCTTCGCCAGCGTGTTTCTGGCCAACACCACGCTGGGCGTGACCACCACTGAGCAGGGCCAGTTTGAATTTGCCCGAGTGCCGGCCGGCACCTACGACGTGGTGGGCTCTTACGTGGGCTACCGCCTGGGCAAGGAATCCATCACCGTGGGCCCCACGGCGCAGGAAGTAACGCTGCAGCTGGCCCCGACCGGCAACCAGCTGGGCGAAGTGGTGGTGAAACCAGCCCCCAACAACCCCGAACAATACCAGAAATTCACCGAGCTGTTCCTGGGTGGCACGTCGTTTTCGGCCCAGTGCCGCATCAGCAACCCCGACCAGGTGCAGGTGCTCTACGACGACTCGACCAAGGAGCTGAGCGTGCGGGCCAAGGAGTTTGTTCAGGTCGACAACGAGGCGCTGGGCTACCGGCTCAAGTACTATGGCCTCGATTTTTCCTATGACGAAGAGTCGGGTGCCATTTCGTACTTCGGCCAGCCGGTGTTTGAGGAAATGAAGCCGCGCGACGAGAAGCAGCGCCGCCAGTGGCTGGCCAACCGCGCTATGGCTTACCGGGGCTCGTTTATGCACTTTTTGCGCAGCACCTACAATGGTCGCCTCAAAGCCGAGGGTTTCCTGACCCAGCAGGTGCAGGTGGTCACCAACCCCCGGTTTGAGCTGGCCGAAAGCCTGCGCCGCACCCTGCTGGAGAGAAAGCCCAACGGGCCCTTCACGGCGGCCGAGGAAGACTCGCTCACCGCCTGGGACCGCATGGTGCCGGCCGTGGCCACCCTCAACCCCGAGCCCCAGCCCATCGACAGCGTGCGCCGGGTATCGGCCGACGGGCGCCGCACCTACCTGCGCTTCACCGGCGAACTGCAGGTGGCCTACTTTGGCGAAGCACCCGACCCGCGCTACAAGCGCCGCATGTCGCCCTTGGGCAATTCGCGCGTCTCGTACCCGTCCAAGCGCCAGGTTTCGCGCCTCAAGCTGCGTGGCCGACAGGCTGAAATCCAGTCCAATGGCTCGCTGATGAACCCGCTCGACGCCTACAACGGCGAGTACTGGGGCTTCGAGCGCATCGGAGAATTTCTGCCGGTCGACTACGTGCCGCCAACCGCTTCGGCTGCGCCTACCAGCGTTAAATAGCCGGGTGAAAGAAGCGGCCGCAAGCGCACCGAT
This sequence comes from Hymenobacter sp., assembly GCA_043738185.1. Lineage (GTDB taxonomy): Bacteria > Bacteroidota > Bacteroidia > Cytophagales > Hymenobacteraceae > Hymenobacter. The sequence goes on from JAYSZD010001092.1 coordinate 1,747, forward strand.
TCGCTGAGCCAGTGGCGCAACGAGCCGCGGCAGTTTTCGATGCTTTACACCGCGGCGCGGCCCATCGACAGCCTCCGCCGCAAGAGCGCCGATGGCGGCCAAGCGTTTCTGCGGTTCCGGGATTTTTCGCAGGTTACGTACATCCGCGAGTCGCCCGACCCGCTGTACCGGCGCTCGTCAGCCCCGCTGGCCGACGCGAAAAACGATACCAACCAAGTGTCGCAATTGCGGCTGCGGATGCCCGGAATGGAGATTCAATCCAACGGCCATTTGGTCAATCCGCTGGCCGTATTTACCGACGAGTACTGGGGGTTCGAAAAAATGGGTGAATTTTTACCCCTTAATTACCGGCCGCCGGCTGCTGTGCCCGGCCCCTAACCTCCCACCCATGATAAACAAAACCGTTTCTAACGCCCAGGAAGCCCTCCAGGGCATTGCCGATGGCATGACGCTGATGCTCGGCGGCTTCGGCCTGTGCGGCATTCCCGAAAACTCCATTCAGGAGCTTCTGCGCCTGGGCACCAAAAACCTCACCTGCGTGAGCAACAACGCGGGCGTGGACGACTTTGGTATTGGCCTGCTGCTGCAAACCAAGCAGGTGAAAAAGATGATTTCGAGCTACGTAGGCGAAAACGCGGAGTTTGAGCGCCAGCTCCTGAGCGGCGAGCTGGAAGTGGAACTGATTCCGCAGGGTACACTGGCCGAGCGCTGCCGGGCGGGCGGTGCGGGCATTCCGGCCTTCTTCACGCCCG